>JAEWJQ010000202.1 GCA_023386515.1 Pseudomonadota bacterium
GCCGCCAACCAAGCGCTGTTCGCGACCCTGCCGCAGCCGCAGGACCTGATCGTCCACGACGCCCATGTCCACGCCAGCGCGCACGACGGCATGCGTCTCGGCCGCAGCCCGCGCGTCGCCGCCGCCCACAACGACGCCGACGCCTTCGACACCGCCATCCGCCGCTGGCGCCGTGACGGCGGGGCCGGCACGCCATGGATCGCGGTCGAGAGCCTCTATTCGATGGACGGCGACATCGCGCCGCTGGACGATCTGGCCGCCATCGCCGACCGCCACGACGCGATGCTGGTCATCGACGAAGCGCATGCCACCGGCGTGTTCGGGCCGGAGGGTCGCGGCCTTGCGCACCGGCTGCACGCACGGCCGAACGTCGTCACTCTGCATACGTGCGGCAAGGCGCTGGGGGCGGAAGGGGGCCTGGTCTGCCTGTCCGCGACGCTGCGCGACTTTTTGGTCAATCGTGGCCGCAGCTTCGTCTTTTCCACCGCGCCCTCGCCGCTGATGGCGGCGGCGGTACGCGAGGGCTTGCGCATCCTCGCCGACGAGCCGGAGCGACAGCTTGCGCTCCGCGCCCTCGTACATCGCGCGGCCGACCGGCTTAGCCCGCTCGGCATCCCCGCGACGGGCACGCAGATCATCCCGGTCATCCTGGGAAGCGACGGCGCCGCGGTCGCGCGCGCCGCCGCGCTGCAGGCGGCGGGGTTAGACATACGCGCGATCCGGCCGCCGACGGTCGCGCCGGGCACCGCACGGCTGCGCCTGTCGATCACGCTCAACGTCGATGCGGCAGCGATCGACACGCTGGGCGACGCCCTCGCCGCCGCTCTGGAGGAAGCATGACCACGATCGTCGTCACCGGAACCGACACCGACGTCGGCAAGACCGTCTTCGCCGCCGCGCTCGCCGGCGCGTTGAGCGCGCGCTACTGGAAGCCGGTGCAGGCAGGGGACGACGACGGCACCGACCGCGAGCGCGTCTCCCGCCTTGCCGGCTTGCCCTCCGACGCGCTCCTGCCCGAGGCCTATCGACTACGCACGCCCTGTTCGCCGCATCGCGCCGCGCAGATCGACGGCGTGACGATCGAACCGGCGCGGCTGACGCTGCCGATCGTCGACGGTTCGCTGGTCGTCGAGGGCGCCGGCGGCGTGCTCGTGCCGCTGAACGACGACATGCTCTACGCCGACCTGTTCGCGCGCTGGCAGGCACCGGTCGTGCTGGTCGCCCGAACGCAGCTCGGTACGATCAACCACAGCCTGCTGTCGATCGAGGCGCTGCGGGCGCGGGGCGTGCCGATCCTCGGTATCGCCTTCATCGGTGACGGGCAGGAGGATAGCGAGACGACGATCGCACGGATCGGCAAGGTCCGCCGGCTCGGCCGTCTGCCGCGCCTCGATCCGTTGACGCCCGCCGCCCTCGCCACGGCCTTCGCGACGGCCTTCGACGTTCGGGATTTCGCATGACCGGTTCGCCCATCTGGCATCCCTTCACGCAGCACGGGCTCGGCGAGCCGATCCCGCTCGTCACCCATGCCGAGGGGGCCGCGCTGTTCACCCGCGACGGGCGCAGGATCGTCGATGCGATCTCGTCCTGGTGGGTGACGACGCACGGTCATGCCCATCCCCGGATCGGCGCCGCGATCGCCGAAGAGGCGGGGCGGCTCGACCAGATCATCTTCGCCGGCTGGACGCACGAGCCGGCCGAAGCGGTGGCGCGCGATCTCATCGCGATCATGCCGCCCGAACTGACGCGCGTCTTCTTCAGCGACTCGGGATCGACCAGTGTCGAGGTCGCGCTGAAGATGGCGCTCGGCTATTGGCTGCATCGGGGCGAGCCGCGGCACCGCATCCTGGTCCTCGAACATGGCTATCACGGTGACACGATCGGCGCGATGTCGATCGGCGCACGCGGCGCGTTCAACCGCGCCTACGAACCTTTGCTGTTCGACGTGGCGACCATCCCCTTTCCGGCGGCGGGGCGGGAGCAGGCGACGCTGGATGCACTCGCCGTCGCCCTGCGGGAAAGCCCGGCCGCGCTGATCGTCGAACCGCTGATCGTCGGCGCGGGGGGCATGCTGACCTATCCCGCCTGGGTGCTCGCCGACATGCGCCGGCTGTGCGCGGATGCGGGCGTATTGTTCATCGCCGACGAGGTGATGACCGGCTGGGGCCGTACCGGGACGCTGCTGGCGTGCGAACAGGCCGGCGTCGTACCCGACATTCTGTGCCTGTCGAAGGGGCTGACCGGCGGCGCGGTGCCGCTGGCCGTGACCATGGCGATCGAGCCCATCTATCAGGCGCATTACGCCCCCGATCGATCGCGGATGTTCTTTCACTCGTCCAGCTACACTGCCAATCCGATCGCCTGTGCGGCGGCGGTGGCGAACCTCGCCATCTGGCGCGAGGAACCGGTGCGGGAACGGATCGCGTCGCTCGGCGAGCGCCAGCGTACGCGGCTCGCTACGCTGGCGCAGGCTCCCGGTGTCGCCAACCCGCGCCAGCTCGGCACGATCGCGGCGGTCGACCTGCCGGGCGGCGACGGCGGCTATCTGTCCGAACGATCGCCCAGATTGCTCGCCTTCTTTCGCGAGCGGGGCCTGCTGCTCCGGCCGCTCGGCACGACGGTCTATGTCATGCCGCCCTATTGCATCGGTGACGCCGACCTCGATGCGATCTATGCGGCGATCGCAGAAGCGGCGGCGGCTCTCTGAAGCGCTCCCCCGATCAGGGGGCTGCAACGATCAGATCGGCACCTTCTCGCTGATATACGGGTCCTTGGGTGGCTTGCGCGGCACATGCACCTTGATCGCCGGCCGTGCTGCCTGCTCCGCGAGCCACGTCGGACCATTCTTCTGCTTGCGGATCGACGCGTCCGTCCGATAGGCGACCAGCCCGTAGATCGGCCGTCGGCCGTAGCCCGGTGCCGAATCCCCGAACGCCCAAGCGATATTGCCGTACGTCGACGGATCGCGACCATCCAGACTGAAGCGGTCGTTGAGGTAACAGGCGGTCGCCCAGCCTTCCTCCGGACTCGGCGTCATCTGGATCAGCCATTTCGCCCAGAACATCCGCACGTTGTTGTGCATCCAGCCGTCGAGCAGGAACTGTTTCTGACAGGCGTTCCAGCTTTCGTTGTCGGTCTCGCCATGGACCAACGCGTGCAGCGTCTCCCGGTTCGGCCGTTCGTCCTTGGCATGTTCGGTCAGCTCGCGCCGGGCATATTCGGGCAGCCGGGCGTAGCTTTCCGGCACGCGCATCCGGCGCGCCTTGTAGTGGAACCACTCGCGCCAGGTGAGCAATTCGTCCAGATATTTGCGGCGCTTCTCCGCCGACACATCCGCCGCCTGGACGGTGGCGATGATCTCGCGCGGGCCGATCATGCCGAAGTGGAGATAGGGCGACAGCTCGCTCGCGCCATCGTCGCGCGAGGCGTCACCCCGCGCCTCAGCATAGCGGGGCAGCACCTCCTCGGCCAGCCGCGTCAGCCGGTCGGTGATCGCCGCGCGCGTCGCCGGGAAGCGCGGCGCCGGCGGCAGGTCGTGGTCGATGGCGAGCCCGGCGACCAGCGCGTCGAGCGCGGCATCATCCATCGTCGTCAGATCGTCGGGCTCGTAGGGCAGGGGGCCGTCATAGGCCGGCCGCTCCGGCTCTTCGTCGTGCCCCTCGTACCATTGCTCGCGCACCTCCTCGTGTCGGCGGCGGAAGGCGCTGGTCGCGCGGATGTCGTCCTTCAGCACCGCGGGCGGGACGGTGCAGGCGGCGTTGACCGCATAGACGGGCCGGCCGCTCTTGTCCGCCACGCGTGCCGCCTGCCATTGCGCGACGAAGGCCGGCTGGTCCTCCACCACCACGGCCGCGGCACGTTCGGCGAGACGGTAGACCAGCCCCTTCTCGCGCTTGCCGGCGCGATCGACATATTGGATGCAGCGCAGTCCGCGGTCGCGGCATTGCAGCGCCAGCTCGCGCGACGCGCCGAGGATGAAGCGGTGCAACCGGTCGGAGGCGTAGGGATAATCCTCGCGCAGGCCGTGGTAGACCAGCACCGGCAGGCCGGCGGCGTTGCCCAGTCGCACCGCTGCGTCGATCACCGGATTGTCGTGCCCGCGCAGCGCCTGCTGCAGCCAGCACAGCACGTAATCCGCCTTGGCCGGCGTCTCCGCCGCATTCATGGCGCGCACGCGCGGGGCCTCGTTCCAGTCGGCCAGCGGCTTGGGAAGGGTATCGCTCATGCCGGCCCAACGCTTGCCGACGGGATCGGTGTCAGGCAAGCCGCGCGCCATGGCCGTCACCGATATCGCCACGCGCACCTGGGACCATAATTGGCGGCTCGATCCGATCGTGCGCAGTCTGCTCGACACCGATTTCTACAAATTGCTGATGCTGCAGATGATCCGGCATCTGCATGGCGACGTGCAGGCGACCTTCCGCCTGATCAACCGCACCACGTCGGTGCGCCTGGCGGAGGTGATCGACGAGGGCGAGCTGCGGGCACAGCTCGACCATGCGCGCACCCTCCGCTTCACCAAAAAGGAGCTCATCTGGCTGGCGGGCAACAGCTTCTATGGCCGGGCACAGATGTTCGCGCCGGACTTCATCGCCTGGCTCGCCGACTTCCGCCTGCCGCCCTACGAACTTCATGTCGTCGACGGGCAATTCGAACTGACCTTCGATGGCCCCTGGACCCATACGACGATGTGGGAGATCCCGGCGCTCGCCATCGTCAACGAACTGCGCGCGCGCGCCGCGATGCGCGACAAGGGTCGGTTCGCGCTCGACGTGCTCTACGCCCGCGCCAAGGCCAAGCTGTGGGACAAGGTGGAGCGGCTGCGCGAATTGCCCGATCTCGTCCTCTCCGACTTCGGCACGCGGCGGCGGCACGGCTTCCTGTGGCAGCGCTGGTGCGTCGAGGCGTTGAAGGAGGGGCTGGGCCCGCGGATGGTCGGCACGTCCAACGTACTGCTGGCAATGGACAACGATCTGGAGGCGATTGGCACCAATGCGCACGAGCTGCCGATGGTGCTCGCCGCCCTGGCGCGGACCGACGCGGGCATCGCCGCCGCGCCCTATCGCGTGCTGGAGGAATGGCAGGCGCATTATGCCGGCAATCTGCTCGTCGTGCTGCCGGACGCCTTTGGGACGGAGGCGTTCCTGCGCGATGCCCGGCCTGGGTTGCCGACTGGACCGGCTTCCGCCCCGACAGCGCGCCGCCGATCGCGGCGGGCGAGCGGATCATCCGCTGGTGGCAGGGGCACGGCCAGGATCCGGCGTCCAAGCTGCTGATCTTCTCCGACGGCATGGACGTCGACAGCATCGAGCGGGTCTACCGCCACTTCCACGGCCGGGTACGGATGAGCTTCGGCTGGGGCACGAATCTGACCAATGACTTCCGCGGCTGCGATCCCGACGGCCGGCCGGGGCTCGAGCCGATCTCGCTGGTCGCCAAGGTGGTCAGCGCCAACGGCTTGCCAGCGGTCAAGCTCTCCGACAATCCCGCCAAGGCGACCGGCGCGCCCGAGGAGATCGCCCGCTATCTGCGCATCTTCGGTGGCGAAGGCCGGGCGACAACGGCGGTCGCGGTCTAGGGTATGCTATGCCCCCCCTTAGGGGGAGGGGCGCTTCCGCCCGCCGTGATCGGGCTCTCGTCCTTCCCGGCGCGCGGAGAGGATTTCAGGTCATCTCGAACCACAGCGGGCGCTCGGCGAATACATCCCGCGCCTCGCGCTCGCCGTCCTCGAAACGCACCGTCGCCTCCGGCACGTCGACCCCGCGGATCAGCGCGGCGACCTTCAGCGTCCTGCCGTTGGCGCTGCGCGTGAACGCCACCACGCGGTCGCTGCCCGACACCTCCACCGGACGATAGTCGCCACCGGCGAACAGCCCCGGTTCAGCGCGCCGCAATGCGAGCAAGTCGGCGATCAGCTGCATCTTCGCCGGCATCCCTTCTACCAGAACTCGCTGGCGAAGATCATAGTCGACCGGCCGCCGGTTGTCGGGATCGACCAGGCTGAGGTCGGCGAGTTCTGTCCCCTGATACAGGTCCGGGACGCCCGGTAGCGTGTAGCGCAGCAGCACCTGCACCAGCGTATTCGCCGTCGCCGCCGGCGCCAGTTCGGCGACATAGTCGGTCAGCTCGCGGACGAAAGCCTCGTCGTCGAGAAGGTCGTCGACCAGCCCTGCCGCTTCCTCTTCATAGGCTTCGTCGGGCGCTTCCCACGACGAACGCAATTTGGCCTCGCGCAGCGCCTTCTGCTGCCACGCCTTGACCCGCTCCGCGACATCGGCCCGGGCGTCGCCTTCCGGCCACACGCCGACCAGCGTCTGCAACAGCATGTAGCGATCCGCCGCGTCGACTTCCCGGTCCTCGTGCAGCCGCATCCAGCGCCGCGCACGCGCCTGCCAGGCATCGGGCTGCGCGCTCAGCACCGCGAGCCGCGCACGCACGTCCTCGCCGCGCTTGTGGTCGTGCGTGGCGGTGGTCAGCATCGCATGCGGCACGTCGCGGGCGCGCTCCGCCACCGCCGCGTGGAAATCGGCGACCGGAATCCCCAACGTCTCCGCATCCGCGCCGACATCGTTGCGGCTGATCAACCGGCCAAAGCGGTAGAAGGCGGTATCCTCCACCGCCTTGGCGGCGATGGGCGCGGACAGTTGCTGGAAGCGCCGCACCGCCTCCGCCGCCAGCCCGGGATCGCCCGGACCGTCACCGGCCAGCCAGGACAGGATCAGATCGGTGATCGGCGCCTCGCCCGGCGGGATCAGGCCCGCAATCCGCTCGCGCATGATATCGCGCGTGCGTGCGTCCCGCTCCGGCGCATCGTCGCCGGTGCCATAGGTGCGGTAGACGGGGAAGCGCCACAGCAGCCGCTCGATCGCGCGACGCAGCATGGCGGCGGTGATGCCGTCGCCATCCGGCATCGAAGCGGCGAGCGCGGCAAATGCCGCGACGCAACCGTCCAGCTGCCCCGCGAATTGCCAGGACAGCAGCTCCTGCCGTGCCTCATATTCCTCGACCTCGAAGAACTCGCCGCGGCGGCTGATCGCGTCCCATTGCTCCGCCAGCGCCAGTGCACCCGCCGGATCGTGGATCAGCGTGCCGACCAGCTCCATAAAATCGTAGCCGCTGGTGCCGTCGACACCCCAGCCGATCGGCTGCGGCTCGCCGGCGCCCAGGATCTTCTCGATCACGATCCAGGCGTCGGGCCCCAGCCGCTCGCGCAGGGTCCGGCAATAGCCGATGGGATCGGTGAGGCCGTCGACGTGATCCACGC
The DNA here is from genome assembly GCA_023386515.1 of Pseudomonadota bacterium. The sequence continues at coordinate 7,265 of JAEWJQ010000202.1, forward strand.
GTACCCCCTGGATCAGGCCTTCTGCATAGAGGCGGAGGTAGAGCGCATGCGTCCGTTCGAAGACGGCCGCATCCTCGATGCGCACGCCGGCAAGATCGTTAACGGTGAAGAAGCGCCGCCAGTTCAGCGTGTCGTTCGCCACCCGCCAGGACGCGAGGCGATAATGCTGACGATCGATCAACTCGGCGAGCGGCATGCTCTCCGCCGCCGCCTGATCTTCGTCGCGGATCGGAAAGCGATGCTCGCCATAAGCGACCAGCACCCAGCGGTGGCCGTCGCGCTCCACCGTCAGGTCGCCGTCGGCGAGCACCTGCGACAGCGGCGCGCCGAGTACCGGCAGCACCAGCCGGCCGTCCGACGCCTGCCAGTCGATGTCGAACACCGATGCGAACTCGCTCGCCTGCCCTTTGGCGAGCACGTCGTTCCACCAGCCATTGCCGCCGCCGGCGACTCCCATGTGGTTGGGGACGATGTCGATGATGATCCCCATGCCGCGCGCCTGCGCCGCGGCGGCCAGCGAACGGAATGCTTCCTCGCCGCCCGGTTCGGGGTTGACCCGCGTCGGATCGATCACGTCATAGCCGTGCATCGATCCGGCCGCGGCGACGGTGATCGGCGAGGCGTAGATATGGCTGATGCCGAGCGCATCGAGATAGGGCAGCAGCGCCTCCGCCGCCTCGAAGCGGAAGTCCTTGTGGAACTGGAAGCGGTAGGTGGCGCGGGGCGTCATGCAGGTCTCGCTTCGTTGAGCAGGGCGGTGCGGCGCGCGACATCCGGCCGGGCGAGCAGCGCCGCGGTCGTATCGGGCAGACGCCGGCGCCAGTTAGGATGTTCGTCGGTGGTGCCGGGCAGATTGGGCTGTTCCTCCAGCCCGACCAGATCCTCGACCGGCACGATCAGCAGCGGGCAGCGCGCCGTCGCGGTCAGCGACAGTGCCGCGTCGACCGCGGGGGCGGGGTCGTTGGGCATCGGCCCCGCCGCCACGCCCGCCTCGGTGGCCGTGGTCCAGAGCTGCTTGCGCTCGCCGATGCGTCGGACGCGCTCGGTCGCCTCGTCGCTGTCGCTGCGCTTCAGCTTGTGCGCCCAGGTGATGTCGCGCCCAGTCCACCAGCCGGCCAGCGTCGCCGTGTCATGCGTGCCGGTCATCGCCACCGCGCACGCATCCCAATCATTGGGGTCCGTGAAGCGGCCCTTCTGGTCGCGCTCGAACGGCAGCACCCGCATGCCATAGAGC
>JAEWJQ010000269.1 GCA_023386515.1 Pseudomonadota bacterium
GGGTAGGGGGTGGGGCGTTGCCGCGGACGCTGCGTCTGAGGACAGGCCCCACCCCAACCCCTCCCCTGAAGGGGAAGGGGCAATCACCCGATTACCCCAGTCCCTCGACCATCTCGGCCAGTTCCAGCCAGCGTATCTCCGCCGCGTCTTTCTCGTCGCGCAGTGCCGCGATCTCCTTGCCCAGCCGGTCGAACGCGGCGGGATCCCGCGCGTACAGGCCCGGATCGCCCATCGTCGTCTCGTTCCGCGCGATCGTGCGGTCGATCTCCTCGATCCGCTTCGGCAGCAGATCGAAGTCGCGCTGGTCCTTGTAGCTCAGCTTGGTGCGGGGCGGGGCCGGAGCGGGCGCCTCGACCGGCTTCTTGCTCTCGGTCTTCTTCTCCGCCTTGGGTTTGCGCTTGCGTTCCCAATCCTCATAGCCGCCGACGACGACATCGACCGTCCCCGACCCGTCGAGGCCTAGGGTCACCGTCACCGTCCGGTCGAGGAAGTCGCGATCGTGGCTGACGATCAGCACGGTGCCGTCGTAATCGGCGATCACCTCCTGCAACAGGTCGAGCGTCTCAAGGTCGAGATCGTTGGTCGGCTCGTCCAGCACCAGCAGGTTCGATCGCCGTGCGAACTCCCGCGCCAGCAGCAGGCGCGACCGCTCGCCGCCCGACAGCGTCCCGACCTTCGCCTCCGCCAGGCTCGGATCGAACAGGAATTCCTTCAGATAGCCATGCACGTGCTTGCGCACGCCGAGCACGTCGATCCAGTCGCCGCCATCGGCGAGCACGTCGCGCACCGTCTTGTCGGGCGCCATCAGGCTGCGCTGCTGATCGATGACCACCCCGTCCAGCGTCTTGGCGAGCTTCACCTCGCCGCTGTCCGGCGCAAGCTCGCCGGTGAGCATCCGCAGCAGCGTCGTCTTGCCGGCGCCGTTATGACCGACGATGCCGATCCGGTCGCCGCGCGTGACGCGCAGATTGAGGTCGCGGATCACGGTGCGCGGGCCATAGCCCTTGGTGACGTGCAGCGCGTCGATCACCACCTTGGTCTTGGCATCGTCCGATCCGGTGACGAGGTTCGCCGACCCTTGCGGCCCCGTCATCGCGGCACGGGTCGCGCGCATCTCCTTCAGCTTGGCGAGTCGCCCTTGATTGCGCCGCCGGCGCCCGGTGACGCCGCGCTGCAGCCAATGCTCCTCGATCTTCAATTTGGCGTCGAGCTTTTCGGCAGCGCGCTGTTCCTCGGCATAGACCGCCTCGGTCCAGGCCTCGAAGCCGCCGAAACCTACTTCGCTGCGCCGCATCTGGCCGCGGTCGAGCCAGAGCGTCTGCTTGGTCAGCCGGGTCAGGAAGGTACGGTCGTGGCTGATCACGACGAAGGCGCCGCGCCAGCGGTTGAGCCAGTCCTCCAGCCAGTCGATCGCGGCGATGTCGAGATGGTTGGTCGGCTCGTCGAGCAGCAGCACGTCCGGGTCCTGCGCCAGCGCCCGCACGATCGCCGCGCGGCGGCGCTCGCCGCCGCTCGCCGAGGTGGCGTCGCGCGACAGGTCGATGCCGAGCTGGTCGGCGATGGCGTCCGCCTCGTGCCGCTCGGGCGGATTGTCGCCGCCCAGTACGTAATCGGCGAGCGTTGCGCAGCCCGCCAGGCTCGGCTCCTGTTCGAGGATGACGACGCGCGTGCCGGGCACGACGGTGCGCCGGCCTTCGTCGCTGTCGATCGTGCCGGCGAGCAGCTTCAGCAACGTCGTCTTGCCGGCGCCGTTGCGCCCGATCAGCGCCAGCCGGTCGCGCGCGCCGATATGGATGTCGAGATGGCGGAACAGCCAGCCGGACCCCTGGATCAGGCCAAGGTCTTCGTAGGAAAGGATGGGGGCAGCCATAGGCGCCGCGAGGTAGGCGGTGGCGGGCAGGGGGGCAAGCTTATCCGACCGCCGCGGCTTGGGATAACCGCTGTCCTACAAAGCCGCACCTTCCTATCTTGGCCGGCATGACCGGGTTCCGCCGCGATCGCCATTCTTTTCGTGCGGCGCAGGATCGGTCCGGACTTTTACCCGTTCAGGCGTCAATTCTGTCAAGACTCGTGCCGCCTTGCTTCCTGACCCCAGTGTTTCCGGTCCATTCACAGGCTGTTCAATGGTGCTGACCTATGCGACGCCGATGCGGATGATCGTTCCTCTCGCTCTTCTGGCCGCCGCTCCGGCGCTCGCGCAGGCGCCCGATACGCAACGGCGCAGCGACCAGGAACGCGCCTATGATGCGCGTCGCCGCGGTGACCTCCTGCCCAACAAGGTGATCGAGGCGCGCGTGCTGCCGCAGATGAAGGGCTACGAATATCTTGGTTTCGACATCGACTTTTCGGCCGGCGTTTACACGCTCAAGTTCCTGCGCAATGGAACCGTGGTCTGGGTCGACGTCGACGGCCGCACCGGCCAGATCATCGGTCGCACCGGCCGCTAACCGCCGGCGACCCATAAACAGGGAGATCCCATGCGCGTTCTGATCGTCGAGGACGAACCCAATCTCGGCCAGCAGCTCAAGAATACGCTGGAGGGCGCCGGCTATGCCATCGACCTCGCCACCGATGGCGAGGAAGGGCATTTCCTGGGTTCGACCGAAAGCTATGACGCGATCGTCCTCGACCTCGGCCTGCCGGAGATCGACGGGCTGACCGTGCTCGACCGCTGGCGCAAGGAGGGCAAGACCACCCCGGTGCTCGTCCTCACCGCGCGCGACAGCTGGTCGGACAAGGTCGCCGGGCTCGACGCGGGCGCCGACGATTATGTCGCCAAGCCGTTCCAGACCGAGGAGCTGATCGCCCGCCTCCGCGCGCTGATCCGCCGCGCCTCGGGCAATGCGTCGAGCGAGCTGACCGCCGGCGACGTCCGCCTCGACACCCGTTCGGGCAAGGTCCCCCGCGCCGGCGAGGCGGTGAAGCTGCCCGCGCAGGAATACAAGCTCTTGCGCTACCTGCTCCATCACAAGGGCAAGGTGGTCAGCCGCACCGAGCTGATCGAGCATATCTACGACCAGGATTTCGATCGCGACTCGAACACGATCGAGGTGTTCGTGACGCGCATCCGCAAGAAGCTGGGCCAGGACGTGATCACGACGATCCGCGGCCTTGGCTACAGCCTCGAAGATCCGGACGCCTGATCGCCCCGTCATGACCGCCCTGTTATGACCGACGCACCGCCGCTCGCCGAAGCGCCGCCGCGCCGCAGGGCCCGGACGACGGGCTCGCTGTCGCGCCGCATGATCCTGATTGCGGCGGCCTGGATCGGCGTGCTGCTGTTCGGCGGCGGCTTTGCGCTCGATCGGGTGCTGTCGGCGGCGGTGACGCGCAATTTCGACGACAATCTCAGCTATGTGATGCGATCGCTGCTGGTGTCGGCCTATATCGATCCGGATGGCGAGGTGGCGTTTAGTCGTGATGCCACCGCGGATCAGCGGTTTCTGGAGCCCAATTCGGGGCTGTATTGGCAGATTTCGGCGCCCGGCCGCTCGGTACGGGAGGCCTTTCCGTCGCGCTCGCTATGGGACCGCCGGCTGGCCTTTGGCTCGGCTCACGACGATCGCAGCATCCATATCTACAATAGCAACCAGTTTCCGGACGAGAAACTGCGTGTCGTCGAACGCGACGCGCAACTGCCAGGATCGAATGTCCATTGGCGCTTTCAAGTCGCGCAGAGTCGCGATGGTCTCGATTCGCAGATCGCGGTGCTACGCCGCACGCTGGTGCGCAGCTTCCTGCTGCTCGGCCTCGGCCTGATCGCATTGGCCGCGCTTCAGACCTTCTACGGTCTGTGGCCGCTGCGCCGGGTGCGCGAGGAGATCGCGCGGATGCGCGCCGGCCAGTCGAACCGCGTGTCGAGCGCGATGCCGATCGAGGTCGCGCCGATGGTCGAGGAACTGAACGCGCTGATCGAACATAACGAGCGTCAGGCGGAGGAAGCGCGGCGTCACGCCGGCAACCTCGCCCATGCGCTCAAGACGCCGCTGACCGTGATCATGAACGCCGCCACCGCGCATGCCGACGATCTCGCCGATACGGTGATCCGCGAGGCGCGGACGATGCGGCGGCAGGTCGACCATCATCTCGCCCGCGCCCGTGCGGTCGGCCGGCGCGGCTCGGCGCACAGCCGCGCGGAGGTCTGGCCCAGCCTCGAATCGGTCGAGCGCGCGGTCGGTCGTCTCTACCGACACGTCCGCATCGACGTCACCGGGCCCAAGGACCTGCAGGTCCATGTCGAGCGCCAGGACCTCGACGAGATGCTCGGCAATCTGATCGAGAATGCCGCCAAATACGGCGGCGGCAGCGTCTTCGTCACCGTCGGCGCCAATGCGGGCTTCGTCGAATTCCTGATCGAGGACGATGGCACCGGCATTCCCGAGGAAGACCGCGTCCGCATCTTCGACCGCGGCGTCCGGCTCGACACCGGCAAGCCCGGCACTGGACTCGGCATGGCGATCGTCCGTGACGTCGCCGAAATCTACGGCGGCACGGTCCGCCTGGAGGAAAGCGAGGACCTAGGCGGCCTCCTCGTGCGGCTGCGCCTGCCTGCGGCCAATTGATGCGCGGCTTCGTGCCACTATTGGCGGGGGCGACCGCCCGCGACCGGCTGCTCGCCGCCGGGGGAGCCGTGGCGGGGATCGTCCTTGCCGGTATCATCGCCGCGATCCTGACCGCCGCGCCGGTCTGGCCGCTGATCGTCGCACCGATCGGGGCGAGCGCGGTGCTCGTCTTCGCCGTGCCCGCCAGCCCGCTCGCCCAGCCGTGGCCGGTGATCGGCGGCAACATGCTGTCCGCGGCCTTCGGCGTCGCCGTGGCGGCGCTCCACTGGCCATTCGCATTTGCGACCGGCGTCGCGGTCGGCGGCGCGATCCTCGTCATGTCGTGGTTACGCTGCCTGCATCCGCCCGGCGGTGCCGCGGCGCTCAGCGCGATCCTGCTGGCACAGACCAGCGGCCATGTCGGCTGGCTGTTTCCCTTCGTACCGGTGGCACTGGATTCGCTGCTGCTCGTCGCCGCCGGCATCGTCTTCCACCGGTTCAGCGGCCACAGCTACCCGCATCGCCCTGCCGCCGCCCCGCCCGGCTTCGCCGCGGAAGACGTCGATGCGGCGCTGGCCGAGATGCACGAAACCTTCGACATCGATCGGGCGGACCTCGACGCGCTGCTGGCGCGCGCTGCCGCCCATGCCGCGGTCAGGCGGGCACGGCCAGTCCGCTCATCACCTCGGCGGTGATCGCCAGGCTGCGCTTGCGCGCATCGTGATCGTAGATCGCGCTGGTCACCATGATCTCGTCGACGCCCGTCCGCTCGACGAACGCGGCGGTCTGGCGGGCGACCGTGTCCGGCGAACCGACCGCGGAACATTGCAGCACATGATCGAGGATCGCATTTCCTTGCGGCCCCAGGCTGGCGCGATAGCCCTCGACGGGCGGCGGCAGCTGGCGCGGATTGCCGGTACGCAGCGCGACGAACGACTGCTGCTGCGAGCTGGCCAGCCGTTCGGCCTCCGCGTCCGTCTCCGCCGCGAAGACGTTGAACCCGGCCATTGCATAGGGGCGGTCGAGCTGCTTGGACGGGCGGAAGTCGCGCCGATAGATGGCCAGCGCCTGATCCAGCGCATCCGGCGCGAAATGCGACGCGAAGGCATAGGGCAGGCCGAGCGCGGCGGCGAGCTGCGCGCCGAATGTGCTCGAACCGAGGATCCACAAGGGCACGTCGGCGCCTGCGCCCGGCGTCGCGACGATGCCGGTCTGACCGTCGTCGGCGAAATAGCTTTGCAGCTCGAGCACGTCCTGGGGGAAGGCGTTGGGATCGCTGTCGAGCGTCCGGCGCAACGCCCGCGCCACCCGTTGGTCGCTGCCCGGCGCGCGCCCGAGGCCCAGGTCGATGCGGCCGGGGAACAGCGCGTCGAGCGTGCCGAATTGTTCAGCGATCACCAGCGGGGCGTGATTGGGCAGCATGATGCCGCCCGCGCCGACGCGGATCGTCCGGGTCGCCGCGGCGACATGCGCGATCACCACGGCCGTCGCGGCACTGGCGATGCCGCGCATCCCATGATGCTCCGCTACCCAGTAGCGGTTGAAGCCGAGCGTTTCGGCATGGCGGGCCAGATCGGCGGCATTGGCCAGCGATTGCGCCACGGTGCCGGCTTCGACGACGGGCACCAGATCGAGCAGGGCGAAACGAGTCATGCCGGTTAGATGGGGCTTTCGGGGGCGGACGCAATCCGTCTCGATCAGAAACCGATCGCGTAGCGGACCGCCGCGCCGCGGTCGTCCGGCAGGCTGCTGAAATTGCCCGGATCGCGCCGCCAGAACAGATTGGCCTGCACGTCGCCGAGGCCGAGCAGGACGCGATAGCGCGCCTCGATGTCGAGCTCGCGCCCCGTCGGCGTCAGGTTCATGCGTTGCGTCGTCCAGTCGGAGACGGTCAGCGTCGCATAGTCCCAGCCGGTCGGCAGCCGATAGTCGATGCCGCCCTGCGTAACGCGCAGAGGTTGAGCGATGCGCAGGCCAAGACTGTCGGTCCCGAACACGCCATCCTTGCCGACGTCCGCCGCGAAGGCGGTGGTGCGCAGCGTGCCGCCACCACTCAGCCCGCCGCGCAACGTCGCGTCGGTCCAGCCGCGCCGCCAATTGGCGCCGACCGTCCACCCGCCGCCCAGATCGGCGCGCGCATCGGCGTCGACGAACCAGCTCGCCGCCCGTGGCGCGCCGAGCGCCCCGTCGAAG
>JAEWJQ010000280.1 GCA_023386515.1 Pseudomonadota bacterium
ATGCGGCTCGACCGGTTCCTATGGTTCGCCCGGTTGGCGAAGACGCGGGAACGCGCGCAGGCGATCGCCTGCGACGGCCATCTGCGCATCGACGGCCGCGTCATCGATCGTGCGCATGCCCCGGTCCGGGTCGGCAATATCCTGACCTTCGCCCTGCACGGCGAGGTGCGGGTGCTGCGCGTCGAGTCGCTGCCGGCGCGTCGTGGCCCGGCCCCGGAAGCGCGCGCCTGCTACCAGGAACTGATCGTCGCGACCGGTGCGAACGTCTCGCAGGCGGCGCGATCCGATTGACGCGGGCGGGAACGCGGCATAGCAGCCGGCCGTTCGAGATACTGGCGCCCGAGGGTTGGGGCGCATGAGGGAGTCCCCATGACCTACGTCGTCACCGATGCCTGCATCCGCTGCAAGTATATGGACTGCGTCGAGGTCTGTCCGGTCGACTGTTTCTACGAAGGCGAGAACATGCTCGTCATCAACCCGTCCGAGTGCATCGACTGCGGCGTGTGCGAGCCGGAATGCCCGGCGGAGGCAATCCTGCCCGATACTGAGAGCGGGCTGGAACAGTGGCTGGAACTCAACAGCACCTTCTCCGCGCAATGGCCCAACGTCACCCGCAAGCTGGACCAGACTCCGCCCGATGCCGATGCGATGAAGGGGGTCGAGGGCAAATACGACCAGTTCTTCTCGCCCGAACCCGGCAAGGGCGACTGACCCGCACCACGACCTGCAGTAGCCGCGAGAAAATTGTGTGCCACCGGGGGATGGGGCAGCGACGCTGCCGCATCGCCACTGGTAATTTTGTTGCGAACATGTTAAATGGGTCCACGACGGGCGCGACATAGCGCGCCGCCCGCCGGGAGACGTTCGTACCAACCATCCTCGCGCCGTTCGGCTCCACGCGTTCCCGCGCGGACTGGCGGCTTTCTCCTGCGAGCGATGCGACTTGAGGAAAGGCCCGTTCATGGCTGCCAAGGCATTGTCCTTCGATGTCGGTGATTACGTTGTTTATCCGAAGCATGGCGTCGGCCGTGTGATCGAGCTGCAGAAGCAGGAGATCGCCGGGTGCAGCCTGGAGCTGTACGTGCTGCGCTTCGAGAAGGAGCGCATGACGTTGCGCGTTCCGACCAACAAGGCCGAGTCGGTCGGCATGCGCAAGCTGTCGTCGGACAAGACGATGCGCGAGGCGATGGAAACGCTGAAGGGCAAGCCCAAGGTCAAGCGCACCATGTGGTCGCGCCGGGCGCAGGAATATGAGGCGAAGATCAACTCGGGCGACCTCGCGTCGATCGCCGAGGTGGTGCGCGACCTGTTCCGTGCCGACGACCAGCCCGAGCAGAGCTATTCGGAGCGCCAGATCTTCGAGGCGGCGTGCAGCCGCCTGGCGCGCGAGCTCGCCGCGATGGAGCAGATCGACGAGCCCAAGGCGCAGGAGAAGATCCTGGAGATCCTGCGCGCCGCCGCCGCGATCTACAACAAGGAGAAGGTGCCGGCCTGAGCCGGTCGACCCCGATCCCCATCACTGCTCCGGCGTATAAAGGCGGCCCCTCAACGGGCCGCCTTTTTCGTTTACGCGCGTAATCCAATGTGTATTATGAATATACAACAGACGGAGGATTTCGGACGATGCGTGGCCTGACCCTGCTCCTCATCGCGGCGGTGCCGCTCTCTGCCGCCGCAGCCTATGAGCGTGACCGCGGGCCCGGTCTGCCGGCGCAGCGGCAGGGCAACACCTTGGTCTACCAGGCCCGCGACTTCGACGGCGTCGCGCTGGACGGTGCCGCGAACGTCGACGTCCGCACCGGCAGCGGCTGGGCGGTGCGGGCGGAGGGGCCGGCGGCGGCGTTCGCCAACTTCCGCGTCGAGCGCAAGGGCCGCGACCTGATCGTCGGGCAGCGCTACGAGGGGCGGCGCAGCGACCCGCTCGAACGGCAGATCACCGTCCATGTCACCATGCCGGCCGTCGCGAAACTTTCGCTGGGCGGATCGGGCCGCCTGCTGGTCGACCGGGTCAGCGGCAATGCGCTCGAAGCCAATCTGGGCGGATCGGGCAACATCGACGTCAACGATCTGCGCGTCCGCACCGCCGAGATCAATCTGGGGGGCTCGGGGTCCGTCCATGCGGCGGGCGCGGTCGATCGGCTGGAGGCCAATTTGGGCGGGTCGGGCAACATCGCCGCGCCGAATCTGCGCGCCGCTCGCGCCAGCGTGTCGATGGCGGGATCGGGCAGCGTGCGCGCCACCGTCGCCGGCACTGCGGACGTGTCGATGGTCGGCAGCGGCAACGTCGACCTCGGGCCGCAATCCCGGTGCCAGATCAGCAAGATGGGCAGCGGCAAGGTACGCTGCGGCGGCTGACCGGTTGCGCTTGTGGATTCTCCCCATGTGTATTATCATCGCAATACACATGGGGAGATGAGACGTGCGGACGATCGCGATCCTGATGCTGGCGGGTGCGCTGGCCGGCTGTTCCAAGGACCGGCACGGCGGTGACGAGGTCGCGGCGAGCGGCGGCGGCACGACGCGCACCTACACGGTCACCGATTTCAGCGGCATCGACCTCGCCGGCGCCGACGACGTCGACGTGCGCGTCGGCACCGGTTTCTCCGTGCGCGCGGAAGGGCCGGCCAAGGAGCTCGACAGCCTGCGCATCGTGCGTGACGGCGACACGTTGCGCATCGACCGGCACGAGCGGGCGCTGATCAGCTGGGGCAACAAGGGCGCCAAGGTCTTCGTGACGATGCCGCGGCTGACGGCGGCGACGCTGAGCGGATCGGGGACGATGACGGTCGACCGGATCGAGGGCGGCAGCTTCACCGCCGATATCAAGGGGTCGGGCGACCTCGACATCGCCGCGCTGACCAGCAACCGCGCCGAGGTGGATATCCGCGGGTCGGGCGACGTCCATGCCGCCGGCGCGGTGCAGCAGCTCGCGGTCTCGGTGCCCGGCTCGGGCGCCTTCGACGCCGCCGGGCTGAAGGCGCAGCGGGCGGATGTCGCGCTGCGCGGATCGGGCGATGTCCGCGCCGCGGTGACGGGCGAGGCGCGCGTCACGCTGAGCGGATCGGGCGACGTCGACCTGGGCGCCGCGGCGCGCTGCCAGATCGACAAAAAGGGGTCGGGCGAGGTCCGCTGCGGCCGCTGACCGGGGCCTTGCCGGAACGCGGCCTTGGTGCGAGGCAGGCGCTATGGTCCGTCCGCTTGCCGCATTCGCCCTGATCGTTCCCATGCTGGCCGCGGCTGCACCGGCCGCCGCCGAGTCGCGGCGGATCGGCGTCGGCAGCTTCGACCGGGTGCGGATCGAGGGGGCCTATCGGGTGGCGATCACCACCGGCGCCTCGCCGGCGGCGGCGATCGCGGGCGACGACGGCAATGGCGTCGACCTGCGGGCCGAAGGCGGCACATTGGTGATCCGGCGCACCAGCCTGAACCAATGGGGCGAGCGTGGCACGGCGGCGTCGGCCCCGGTGACGATCACGCTCTCGACGCCGGCGCTGGTCGCCGCTTCGGTCGCCGGCGGGGCGGAGGTGACGGTGACGCGGATGCAGGGGCCGCGGGTCGACCTGGCGCTCGGCGGCGGCGGCGCTTTGACCGTCGATGCGGTGCAGACTGACCAGCTGAACGCGCAACTGGTCGGCGACGGGCAGATCGCGCTTGCCGGGCGCGCCGGCAACGCCCGGCTGACCGCGAGCGGGGCGGGCGCGATCGACGCGGCGAAGCTGGATGTCGGCGACCTGATCGCGACTCATCAAGGACTGGGCCAGATCGCCGCACGCGCGCGCTATTCGGCACAGGTGTCGAACGCCGGATTGGGCAGCGTGACCGTCGCGGGCAAGCCGAAGTGCCGGCTGGTCGGCCAGCCGTCCGGCACCGTCCAATGCGGCACGGGCGACTAGAGTCTGATCCAGCAAAGCTGGACCGGTGCCGTATCCACGTCGGTGGATCAGACCCTGGGCCGGCATCCGTCCAGGCTGGTGGGAAGTCAGATCAGCGCCAGTTCGGCGAGCTTGCCGACCAGCGCCGGGGGCAGGGCGGCCAGCCCGGTCGCATCGCCGCCGAGGTCGGCGGGGGCATCGGCGGCCTCCAGATAGCGCCAGCCCTGGTGTGCGCGCTTGGGGCGGGTCTGCACCAGCACCAGCGCCGGATCGATGTGGATCGCGACGCGGCCGCCCTCCGCCTCGCCGAAGCCGAGGATCGGCGAGCGCGCGACGAGCTGGTGCTTGAGAATCCAGAACAGCGAGCCCTGGCCCGCCACCTCTTCGTGCCGCTTGGGCAGGTAGCGCGCCGTCAGGAGGACGGGCCCGTCCTGCGCGCGCAGGCTCAACCGTTCGGCGAGATGATCGACGCTCGCCGCGCCGAACGCGACCTTGGTGAGGTGAAGGGCCATGACGGGCGGATGTGGGGCGGCGGGCGGGGGCTGGCAAGCCGCTGGGCCGGTTCGGAAACTTTCGATGTCGACGACGCGGCCTAGCCGCCAAGGCCCCATAGGGTGGCGAGGCCGAGGAACGATAAGAAGCCCATCACGTCGGTCGCGGTGGTCACGAACACCGCGCTCGACACGGCGGGATCGACGTTCGCCTTGTCGAGCGCGACCGGCACGATCACGCCGACGAGTCCCGCGACGAGGCTGTTGATCATCATCGCCAGCGCGAAGACCAGCGACAATTGCACGTTGCCGAAGATGACGTAGCTGCCGATTGCGCCGACCATGCCGAGCGCGCCGCCGTTGCACAAAGCGATGCGGAATTCGCGGAACAGCATGCGCAACGTGTTGGAACTGGTCAGCTGGTTGGTGGCGAGGGCGCGCACCACCACGGCCAGCGTCTGGGTGCCGGCATTGCCGCCGAGCGCGGAAACGATCGGCATCAGCACGGCGAGCAGCGCGAAACGGCCGATCTCGCCCTCGAACAATTTCACCACCGAGGCGGACAGGATCGTCGCGCCGAGATTGACCACCAGCCACGAGATCCGGCTGCGCACGGTCAGCCGGATCGGCTCGTTGATGTCGCCTTCGCCCGCACCCGACAGGCGCAGCGCGTCCTCGCCGGCTTCCTGCTGGATGATGTGGACGATGTCGTCGACGGTGATCATGCCGACCAGCCGCTCGTCGTCGTCGACCACCGCGGCGGAGATCAGCGCATATTTTTGGAAGCGGAGCGCGACCTCTTCCTGGTCCATGTCGACCGGGATCAGCGTCTGCTCGCGCTTCATCACGTCGGACATAGCGATGCCGCGCGGCGTGCGCAGGATCCACGACAATTGGCAGGTGCCGACCGGATGGTGGCCGGCATCGACGACGAAGATCTCCCAGAAATCCGTCGTCAGCTCTTCGTGGCTGCGCAGGAAGTCGATGACGTCGCCGACGGTCCAATGCTCCGGCACTGCGATCAGCTCGCGCTGCATCAGGCGGCCGGCGGATTCCTCCGGATAGGACAGCGCCTCCTCGATCGCGGCGCGATCGTCGGGATCGAGCGCGCGCAGCACCGCGCGCTGCTCGTCCTCGTCCATGTCCTCGATGATCGCGACCGCGTCGTCGGTGTCGAGCGCGGCGGCGATGTCCGCGACCTGATGCGGCTCGAGCGCGTCGATCAGCGTCTCGCGGACGTAATCGTTCATCTCCGCGAAGACGTCGCCGTTCAGCTGGTCGGCGACGGCGCGGGCGAGGGGGCCGCGATCTTCCTCGGGCACGATCTCGAACAAATCGGCGAGGTCGGCGGGGTGGAGCGGCTCGACGAGGTCGCGCGCTTCCTCGTCATTGTGGTCGCGTACCGCGTCGAGCACCGCATCGACGAATTCGGGGCGCAGCCGGTCGTCCTCGTCGAGTTCGGTCTCACCGTCCTCGTCGATCACCTCGGGAAGTTCGTGCTCGCTCACCCGCCGCCTCCCTCCGGTTCGCGCCGTGGCCGGCCTTAACCGGGCGAAGGGCGATTTGCCAGCGGGCAGAAGCGACACTACCTCCCCCGCCACCAACAAGAGGAGCCGATCATGGCCGACACCGAATACCAGACGCTGACGCTGACCCTCGATGGCGGCGATGTGACGATCCGCCTGCGCCCCGATCTCGCGCCGAACCACGTCCAGCGCATCGCGGAACTGGCCAATGAGGGCTTCTACGACGGCGTGCCCTTCCACCGCGTCATCCCCGGCTTCATGGCGCAGGGCGGCGACGGCGGCCGCGGCGACGGCACCGGCGGGTCGAGCAAGCCCAATCTGAAGCAGGAGTTCAACAAGGAGCCGCACGTGCGCGGCGTCTGCTCGATGGCGCGGACGATGGATCCGAATTCGGCGAACAGCCAGTTCTTCATCTGCTTCGACGACGCCCGCTTCCTCGACGGCCAATATACCGTCTGGGGCGAAGTGACCGACGGCATGGAGCTGATCGACGCGCTGCCCAAGGGCGAGCCGCCCGCCAACCCGGGCAAGATCGTCAAGGCACACGCGGAATAAGCGTCTCCGTCACCCCGGCTGTGCGGCCGGGGTGACCCATTCCACTGGCGTCCAACCGGCTATTCGACGCCCAGCGTGCGGATCAGCCAGTCGTGGAATAGCCGCACCGGCCGCTGCTGCAGGGCGCGCGGCCGGCAGACGAACCAATGGCTGTAGGGGCTGTCGACCTCGATATCGAACAGCCGGACGAGCCGCGGGTCGTTGGCGTTGCGGAAATGGCTTTCATGCATGAAGGCAACGCCCAGCCCCTGCGCCGCCGCCTCCAGCATCAGCACGCCCGAATCGAAATAGTCGGTGGCGAGCGGCTCGACGTCGGAAATGCCGATTGCGTCGCGCCAGGCGGAGATCGTCTCCGGCATCTCGCGATGGATCAGCGCGGTCAGCCGGGCGAGCTGTTCCGGCCGGGTGACGGGATCGGGGCCGTCGAGCAAGGTCCGCGCGCCGATCACATAGACGGAATTGCGATCGAGCCGCTTGGCATAGAGCGACGGATCGATCTCCCGCGCCAGCGCGATCACCGCGTCGAGTCCTTCCCCGAGCCGGGTGATGCCATGGCCGGCGGTGTCGATGTCGAGGTGCAGTTCCGGATGCGCGGCGCGCAAACCGCCAAGATGCGGGAACAGTCGCTGTGACGCATAGAGCGGCAGCACGCCGAGGCGCAGGCGCAGCACCTCGGTGGTGCCGGTCAGCGTCTCGACCGCGTCCGACAAGGCATCGAGCAGCGGCGCAAGCTGCCCGAGCAGCCGTTCGCCGTCGGTGTTGAGGACCATTGCCTGATGGCGCCGCTCGAACAGGGGCCGGTCGACGAACCGCTCGAGCGATTGGACGCGGCGGCTGAGCGCGGGCGCGGACAAGGCCAGTTCGGCGGCCGCGGCCTTGACCGAGCCGAGCCGCGAGACCTGAACGAAGGCTTCGATCGCCCCCAGTGGCGGCAGCCTGCGCATTGCTTCCGACATCCTCCCAGCCGCGGCATGGCAACACGATGCCTGCCACGATTGCAACGCATGCAATCATAAGTGGCTTTCTTCGCACTTGCAACATGATCGGGCAGACGGCAAACGGAGCGGGCCTTTCAGGCATCCTCTCCTAAAACTTTCACGGGCCGCTCCTTCGGGACGCGGCCCTTTTTTTGTCCGATTCGCCCGGGGCCCGCGGTTCGCGACGACCATTCTGGGGCTCGCATCCTCGGAACCGGCTTCCTACCTCGCGCGCTTCCAACCGCTTGCGAGACAAAGGACTGCCCATGGCCGACGCCGATACCCCCCAGCGCAAGATCCAGGTGGCGAACAGCCGCCCCGAGGATTCGGGCCGGGGTCTCGCGCATGTGCCGCGCAGCCTAATGGCGGCGCTGGGCATCGGCGAGGGCGACGTGATCGAGATCGTCGGCAAACAATCGACGCCGGCCCGCGCGGTCGGCCCCTATCCGGAGGACGAGGGGATCGACGTACTGCGCATCGACGGCCTGCAACGCGCCAATGCCGGCGTCGGCGCGGGTGATTTCGTCGAGGTGCGCAAGGCCGAATCGAAGCCGGCGACGCGCGTCGTCTTCGCCCCGGCGCAACAGAATCTGCGGCTGCAGGGATCGACCACCGCGCTGAAGCGCACCTTCTTCGGCCGGCCGCTGTGCCAGGGCGACATCGTCGCCACCGCCGGCCAGCAGCGCGTCACCAACATGCCGCCGGGCATCCAGCAATTCATGAACGCTCCGGCCTATGCGCTGCAGGAGATCCGGCTGAGCGTCGTGTCGGCGAGTCCTAAGGGTGGCGTCCATATCGACGAGAATACCGAGATCGAGCTGCGCCCCGAATATGAGGAGCCGCGCGATGCGCGCCGTGCCGACGTCACCTATGACGATATCGGCGGCATGGCGTCGACGATCGACCAGCTGCGCGAGATGGTCGAGCTGCCGCTGCGCTATCCCGAATTGTTCGAGCGGCTCGGCGTCGAGCCGCCCAAGGGCCTGTTGCTCTACGGCCCGCCGGGTACAGGCAAGACGCGCCTCGCCCGCGCCGTCGCCAATGAATCGGACGCGCAATTCTTCCTGATCAACGGACCGGAGATCATGGGCGCGGCCTATGGCGAGTCGGAAGGGCGGCTGCGCGAGATCTTCGAGGAGGCGGCGAAGAGCGCTCCGTCGATCGTCTTCATCGACGAGATCGATTCGATCGCGCCCAAGCGCGGCAACGTGCAGGGCGAGGCGGAGAAGCGGGTCGTCGCGCAGTTGCTCACGCTGATGGACGGGCTGGAGGCGCGCGCCAATCTGGTAGTGATCGCCGCGACCAACCGGCCAGAGGCGATCGACGAGGCGCTGCGCCGGCCGGGCCGGTTCGATCGCGAGATCGGCGTCGGCGTGCCGGACGAGCGCGGCCGGCGCGAGATCCTGGGCATCCACACCCGCGGCATGCCGCTCGGCGACAAGGTCGACCTCGCGGAATTGGCGCGCACCACCTATGGCTTCGTCGGTGCCGATCTCGCCGCGCTGACCCGCGAGGCGGCGATCGAGGCGGTGCGGCGGATCATGCCGCGACTCAACCTCGAGGAGCGGACGATCCCGGCCGAGGTGCTCGATACCTTGTCGGTGACGCGTGAGGATTTTCTCGAGGCGCTGAAGCGCGTCCAGCCGAGCGCGATGCGCGAAGTGATGGTCGAGGCGCCGCGCGTCCGCTGGGAGGATGTCGGCGGGCTCGACAAGGCGCAGGAGCGGCTGAAGGAAGGCGTCGAGCTGCCGCTCAAGAATCCCGATGCGTTCCGCCGCCTCGGCATCCGTCCGGCCAAGGGGTTCCTGCTCTACGGCCCACCGGGCACGGGCAAGACGTTGCTCGCCAAGGCGGTGGCGCGCGAAGCGGAGGCGAATTTCATCGCCACCAAGTCGAGCGACCTGCTGTCCAAATGGTATGGCGAGAGCGAGCAGCAGATCGCCCGCCTGTTCCAGCGCGCGCGGCAGGGCGCGCCGACGGTGATCTTCATCGACGAGCTCGATTCGCTGGTGCCGGCGCGTGGCGGCGGGCTGGGCGAACCGCAGGTGACCGAGCGCGTGGTCAACACCATCCTCGCCGAGATGGACGGGCTCGAGGAGCTGCAGTCGGTGGTGGTGATCGGCGCGACCAACCGTCCGAACCTGGTCGATCCCGCGCTGTTGCGGCCGGGGCGGTTCGACGAGCTGATCTACGTCGGCGTGCCGTCGCAGGACGGGCGGCGGCGCATCCTCGAGATTCAGACGCAGAAGATGCCGCTGGCCGGCGACGTCGACCTCGACGCGATCGCGGCACGGACCGACCGGTTCACCGGCGCCGATCTGGAGGATGTCGTGCGCCGCGCCGGCCTGATCGCGCTGCGCCGCTCGGTCAATGCGCGCGAGGTCTATCAGGGCGACTTCGAGGAAGCATTGGGCGAGGCGCGGGCGAGCGTGACGCCGGAGATGGAGAAGGATTACGAAGAGATCGCCGCGCGCATCAAACAGGATGCCGCCGCGATCCAGCCGATCGGCTTCGCCTTTCCGCAGCGTAAGGACGGCTAAACGTCGCCGCCGTCCTCTCCGTGTGGGAGGGCGCGCCGGTCGATCGCCGGGCGGCCGTAGCTGCGCGTCACGGTGGCGACGGTGACGCTATAATCGTCATACCAGCGCTGCCGCCCCGCCGCGCGCGTCGCCGCGTGATCGGGGTGGTCGCGCCAGGCGATCGCCGCCGCCTCGTCCGCCCAATAGCTGACCGTGATGCCGAGACCGGCTGCGTCGCGCACGCCGTCGACGCCGCGATAGCCGGGCTGCGCCGCGGCGAGCGTCTCCATCCGCTCGGCGGCCAGCCGATAACCCTGTTCGCCCAGTCCGTTGCGGCGCGATACGAAGATCACCGCGACCTGCCCCCGCCGGTCGTCCATCATCATTTCCCCTCGGTCGGGCGACGCCGCGGTTGAGCCGGGCGCAACCTGTGGTCTTGCAACGTGTTTCAAATTCGTGGCAACGGAAGGTTTCGCCTCGCCCGCGTCGCCCGGGACCTTCTACGAGACCAAGGAAGCCGATGAACAGTCCGATCACCGCCGCCCGGCGCTCGCGTACCCGCCCGGCGGGTGTTCCCAGTCCCGTGACGATGTTCTTCCAGGGCTTCCTGAAGCATCCGGTGATGGTCGGTTCGATCATCCCGTCGTCGGACCGGCTGATCCGCAAGATGCTGGGTCCGGTCGACTGGTCGGCGTGCAAGCTGTTCGTCGAATACGGCCCCGGCGTCGGCACCTTCTGCCGCCCGATCCTGGAGCGGATGGCGCCCGACGCGATGCTGATCGCGATCGACACCAATGCCGACTTCATCCGCTATCTCGACCATACGATTACCGATTCCCGCTTCGTCGCGGTGCACGGCTCGGCGGCGGACGTCGAGCGGATCGTCCGGGAGCACGGCCATGAGCAGGCGGACTATGTGCTATCGGGCTTGCCCTTCTCCACCCTGCCGGCCGGCGTCGGCCCGGCGATCGCGGCGGCGACGCAACGCGTGATCCGCACCGGCGGCGCCTTCCTCGTCTATCAGTTCTCGCCCAAGGTGAAGGACTTCCTGACCCCGCATTTCGCCAACATCGATCACGACATGGAATGGTGGAACGTGCCGCCAGCGCAATTGTACTGGGCGTGGAAGGGCTGAACCGGCCCTTTTTTCCGTCAGTATTGCTGGATTTCATTCTACCCTGGATCAGTGTTATCCGTCCGTTATGGATGGACTTGCCGAACGGCCCGCCTTGTTCCTGCACGACGCCGCGATCCGGCGGGGCATGGAGTTGATCATGATCGCGCATGCGCGCTTCGTGCGCGCGGCGGATTGCAAGCTGGCCGAACGCGGACTCGGTCGGGCCCATCATCGCATGCTCTATTTCGTCGGACGACGGCCGGAGATCAGCGTGCGCGACCTGCTGGGGCTGCTCGGCATCACCAAACAGTCGCTGAGCCGCGTGATGCGTGACCTGCTGGATCGCGGGCTGGTCGACCTGCGGCAGGACGAGCAGGACCGGCGCAGCCGGCTGCTGTGGCTGACCCCGGCGGGCGAGGCGCTGGAGGCGGAACTCTATGCCGAACAGCGCGACCGCATGGCCGAGGCCTATGCCGCCGCCGGCCGCGAGGCGGTGAGCGGCTATTGGACGGTGCTGGAAGCGCTGATCCCCGAGGCCGAGCGGGCGGAGGTCGCCGCGCTGGGACGGTGAGGCGCGTCAGTCCTCGTCGATGCCGAAGTTGAGGCCGCGCGACAGCGACGGATCGACCACCGCGATCAACAGATAGGCGCCGAACTGGCGCAGCCGCTGGAACCAGCCGGTCGCGGCGCGATACCGGTCGGGGGTGATCGCCTCGGATCGAGCGACCTCGCCGTCGACATAGTTGCGGACATGGTCGGCGAAGGCCGCATCCTCGATCCGCAGCATCAGTTCGAGGTTGATGAACAGGCTGCGCATGTCGAAATTGGCGGAGCCGACGTAAACCGCGTCGTCGATGACGTAGAGTTTGGTGTGCAATTTGGTCGGCTGATATTCGTAGATCGCGACCTGTTTGCGCAGCAGGCCGGCGTAGGTGAAGCGCGCCGCGGCGATCGTCGCCTGATTGTCGGACTTGGCGGCGGTGACGATCCGCACCGTCGCCTGGCGTCGCCCGGCCCGGTCGAGCCGGCGCAGCATCGTCGGCGACGGGGTGAAATAGGCGGCGATGATGTCGATGCGCCCGCCATGGCGCATGTCGTGCCGGACGGCGCGCGCCCAGGGCGACAGCCGCCGCGTCGGCCCGCCGATCAGCCAGCGGATCGGCCCGCTCGTCTCGCTCCAGCGCGCCAGCGCCCGGTTGAGGTGGCGCAGCTTGCCGTGGTCCTGCTGCGTCCAGTCATGCAGCGCGTCGAAATAGCCGGCCAGCCGCGCCGCCGCCGGTCCCTCGACCAGCAGGCCGAGGTCGCGCCACGCCTGGTCGGCGGGGGTGCCGAAATAATCGTCCTCGACGTTGAAGCCGCCGACGATGATCCGCGCGCTGCCTTCCGCATCGGCGAGGGCGAGCTTCTGGTGATTGCGCAGCAGATAGCGACGGCCGAAGCGCGGCAGGAAGCGGCAGACCGAAATGCCGACGTCGCGCAGCGGGGCGAAGAAGGCGGGATCGTCATGGCTGCCGAAGCCGTCGACGATCAGCGCGACGCGCACGCCGCGCCGTGCGGCGGCGATCAGCGCCGCATTGACCCGCCGCCCGGTCGCATCGTCGGCATAGATGTAATAGAGGATGCGCAACGAGGATCGCGCACCCTCGATCAGCGTGAGCAGCGCGTCGAGCCGCCGCGGCCCGGTGTCGAGCAGGGTCAGTCGGTTGCCGTCGACGGTGAAGGCCGGCTGGGCGTCGGGAGCGTCGGGCGGATCGGCCATGGTGCGGGTCCCGGCAAGGCGAGGGTGGGAGATCAACGATGCTGATCGCGATGATGGTGCAGGCCGGCGTAGCCGAGGCGGCGGCGTTCGACCATCCGTGGCTGACGATCAGCCGTAGCGTGGCGCGCATGGTCTTGAAGGACGACATCGCCTCGTCGGCACGTTCGAGGGCAAGGAGCTGGACGCCAAGCGGCTCGACCGAGTCCGCGTCACTCGCACGAGGATGCGGAATGGCCGGGTGGCGACTACGATATCCTATACCGATTCGCGCGCCTGTCCGGCACTGGCCCGGCTGGGTGCAGACATCGGCGACTTCCCCCTCCCGCATGCCGTGGCGCCGTCGCCATTGAACTTCACGCCGATCGATGGCGTATCCTATCGCCACGGTCGACGTCAGCTACGGCATCGACGTCAAGACGATGACGTTCGAGTCCAATGACGGCACCACATTGGCGTCGTGGGTCGACCAGACCCTGGCAGCGCTGACGCCGTGTCTGCCCCCCGATTGACACCGCGACTTTGACTTGGCGGGGCGAGGCTGCTAACGGGCGCGCTTTCCATCATCGAAACTTGCGAAGGAAAGCGTCCATGGCGCGCGTCACCGTCGAGGATTGCGTCGACAAGGTCCCCAACCGCTTCGACCTCGTGCTGTTCGCCGCGCAGCGCGCGCGACAGATTTCGGGCGGCGCCGAGCTGACGCTCGACCGCGATCGCGACAAGAATCCGGTGGTCGCGCTGCGCGAGATCGCCGAGGAGACGGTGCGTCCCGACCAGCTCGAGGAATCGGTGGTCGGCAGCCTGCAGCGCGTCCAGATCGACGACGAGGACGAGGCGGATGCGATCGGGTCGCTGTCGGCCTCGGCCGAGGCGCTGCGCCTGACTGCGGCGGCGCCGCCTCGCAACCAGAATCTGGGCGCCGATTACGACGGCTGATCCCGCCGCCCGCGTCCGGGCCGGCTGATCGAAGGGGGCTGCGGCATGCCGTGGCCCCCTTGTCGTGTCCGCCGTCTCTCGACACATCGGGCC
>JAEWJQ010000387.1 GCA_023386515.1 Pseudomonadota bacterium
CCACCAGGGTCGGCACGAAGTTCAATTGCTCGAAATTCTTCGCCCAGATGCCGATGATGAAACCGAACAGCGAGAAGGCGAGACTGGTCAGGATCAGCAGCGCGGCCATGGCGACGGGATGGTCGACGCGCACCTCGACGAAGGCGGTGGCGGTGGCGAGGATGACGAGGCCGATCGCCACCGACTTGGTGGTCGCCGCCCCGACGAAGCCGATCACCATCTCCATCGCCGAGATCGGCGCGGACAGCAGCTCGAACACCGTGCCGGTGAATTTCGGGAAGTAGATGCCGATCGAGGCGTTGCTGACGCTCTGCACCAGCAACGACGACATGATCAGGCCGGGGACGAGGAAGCTGCCGTAAGCGACGCCGCCGACCTCCTGGATACGGCCGCCCAGTGCGCCGCCGAAGATGATGAAGTTGAGGCTGGTCAGCAGGACGGGGGTGATCAGGCTCTGCCACAGGGTGCGCAGCGCGCGCGCCATTTCGAAGCGGTAGATCGCCCAGATGCCGTGGAGGTTCATGCCGCGCGGCTCCCGACCAGATCGACGAAGATGTCCTCGAGGCTCGACTTCGAGGTCTCCAGATCTTTGAAGGCGATGCCCTGTTCCGCCAGCGCGCGGAGCAGCGACGGGATGCCGGTATGCTCCTCCGTGGCGTCGAAGACGTAGCGCAGCGTCTTGCCCTCGTTCTCGAGCGTCAAATGCCAGCGTTCGAGGCCGGACGGCACGACGGTCATCGGTTCGACCAATGTCAGGTCCATCTCGCGCTTGCCGAGCTTGCGCATCAGCGTCGCCTTGTCCTCGACCAGCAGCAGCTGGCCCTTGGCGATGACGCCGACGCGGTCCGCCATCTCCTCGGCCTCCTCGATATAATGGGTAGTCAGGATGATGGTGACGCCGCGGGTCCGCAGGCCATGGACCAGCTTCCACATGTCGCGGCGCAGCGCGACATCGACGCCCGCGGTCGGCTCGTCGAGGAACAGGATGTCGGGCTCATGGGCGAGCGCCTTGGCGATCAGCACGCGGCGCTTCATGCCGCCGGACAGCTCCATCACCTTGGCGTCGCGCTTGTCCCACAGCGACAGGTCGCGCAGCACCTGCTCAATATGCGCGGGATCGGGACCGCGGCCGAACAGGCGGCGCGAGTAGCTGACGGTCGCCAGCACCGTCTCGAACATGTCGACCGACAGTTCCTGCGGTACCAGCCCGATCATCCGCCGGGCCGCCTTGAAATCGGCCTGCGCATCGTGGCCGCCGACGGAGATCGTGCCGGTCGAGGGCGTGACGATGCCGCAGACGATGGAAATCAGAGTCGTCTTGCCGGCGCCGTTAGGGCCGAGCAGCGCAAAGATCTCGCCCCTGTTGATCGTCAGGTCGACGCTGGCAAGCGCGGTGGTGCCGCTCCTGTACGTCTTCGAGACGCCGGCGATGGCGAGGATCGGTTCGGTCATGCAGCCC
The DNA here is from genome assembly GCA_023386515.1 of Pseudomonadota bacterium. The sequence continues at coordinate 1,460 of JAEWJQ010000387.1, forward strand.
CCTTATTTGCGGGGGAGATAGGGTGCCGACGAGGCGGTTGGAAGGGTTCGTACCCGTCCGGAAAGTCCCAAAGGTCGCACTGCCGACCGACGTATCGATCCGACACACGGTCGTAGAAACCGGCTCTAAGCCTGCTGTGTCGCAGCGAAAGGTGTCAGCGCCCCCGCGCCGCTGCGATCGCCCGTTCCAGATCGGCCACGGGCAGCGCGCCGGACAGCATCTGGTCGCCGACGATCCAGGTCGGGGTGCCGTTGATGCCGAGCTTCGCCGCGACGTCCATATTGCTCGCGATTTCCTGGTCCAGCACCGGCGCGTTGCTGCCGGGCAGCGCGACACCCGTCTTTGCAGCGGTGGCGGCGATCGACGCCTCGCTGACCGGACCGGCGGCGTAGAGCGCGTCGTGGAAGGCGCCGAACTTGCCCTGTTGCGCCGCGGCCAGGCTGGCCCGCGCCGCCGGGCGGCTGGTCGGTCCGAGGATCGGCAGTTCACGGTATACGACGCGCAATCCGGGGTCGCGCTTGATCAAATCGGCGATCATCGGCAGCGACGCCCGGCAATAGCCACAATTATAGTCGTAGAATTCGACCAGGGTCACGTCGCCCTTGGGATTGCCCGCCCAGGCGCCGGCGAAGGGCGTGGCGATCGCCTCGCGGTTGGCGGCGACGGCCTTTCCCGATTCGCGGTTCTGCAGGGTCTGCATCGCCTGCACGATGATTTCCGGGTGGGTCACGACATAATCGTGGACGACGCGCTCGATACCGGCGCGTCCGGGGACGGGGGCGGCAAAGCGGTCGACGCTCCACACCGCACCTGCGCCGACGACGGCGCCAAGCGCCGCGACGGCGATGAGGGAGGAGGTCTTCACTTGCGCTTATACTTCTTCGGGTTGTCGTCCATGTCGTTCTGCGCCGCCATGGCGATGTCCTGCGCGCGAATCCAGTCGGGCGTGTTCTGCGGGATGCCGGCCATGGCGTAGCGCGCGCTCTGCGCGGCGGTGCGCTGGTCGCCGTTCATGCTCGCCCGCTCGGCGGTCGCCAGCGCGGCGCGCGCGGTGTCGCCGGTCAGTTCGTAGGCGGTGCCGAGCTGATACCAGGCAAAGGGATTGTCGTCGTCGCGCTGCGTCGCGATGCGCAGCACCTTGATCGCCTCCGGATAATTGGCCTTATCCTCGGTGGCGATCAGCGCATGGCCGAAGGTGGTGGCGATCAGCGGATTGTTGCCCGACCCCTGGGTCGCGCGGCGCAGCGGCACCAGCGCGGCGGCGGGCTGCCCCGCCTCGAGCAGGATCTGGCCGCGAATCTCGAGGAAATAGGGATCGTCGGGCTGCGCCTTCAGCAAGGCGGCGGATTCGGCATCGGCTTTGTCGGGATAGCCGGCCTTATGATAGGCATAGGCGCGCGCGTAATGCGCGTAGACCGAGCCGTCGCTCTCCGGAAAATCCTGCAGCGTGCGCTCGGGCGGCAGCACATAGCCTTCCAGCTTCGCCTTCACGCGGCGGAAGCGTTCCTCCAGCGCGGCGTCGGGCGGCTTGTTCCACGCCGGCGACGCCTGCAGATCGGCGGTCAGATGCTGGATGCGCTCGCCCGACAGCGGGTGGGTCTGCATGAACGGGTCGATGTTCTCGACGCCGTAGCGATATTCCTCCTGCTGCAGTCGCTTGAAGAAGCTGACCATGCCCTTGCCGCTGACCCCGGCGGCGTTGAGAAAGCGGACGCCGGCGGCGTCGGCGGTGGTTTCCTGCGTGCGGCTGAAGGCGAGATACTTGCCAAGGCCCGCCTGCTGGCCGAGCGCCATCAGCCCGGCACCCGCCTCCGCCCCGCCGGCGGCGATGGCGGCCAGGCCGAGCACCATCGACAGGAGCGTGATGTTCATCGCCGGCTTGATGCCGCGATCGGCGAGGACGACGTGCCCGTCGGCGATGTGGCCCAGTTCGTGCGCGATCACGCCCTGCACCTGATTGGCGTTGACCGCCGCCTGCAACAGACCGGAATGAACGTAGACGGTCTGGCCGCCGGCGACGAAGGCGTTGATCGAATCGTCGTTGATCAGCACGACCTTGACGTCGCGCGGCGACAGGCCGGCCGCCTTGATCAACGGGTTCGACATGTCGGCGAACATCGCCTCCGTCTCCGCATCGCGCAGGATCGACTGCGCCGCCGCGGGCTGGGCGGCGAGCAGGATGGTGGCGGCGACGACGGCGATCAGACGCTTCATCGGCAAGCGCGTCATGGCAGGGAAACCGGCACGTGGGTCACGGCGGCCAGCATAACCGCCGGCGCGGGCGAGGTCACGACGAAACGGCGGGGAGGGGCCATGCAGGTCGTGCTGCCGCCTTTGCGGTGAATGGCGGCTGAAGGGGCGAACGCGGATGTCCCGAGCCCTAGGACCGATCGACGTTCAGCATCGCAGGGTTTGGAAACGCCCTGCCGTCATTCCCGCGAACGCGGGGGGCCAGACGCGCGGAGGCTGTTTGCAGAGCCGTGACGTCAGGGGTTCTGGATCCCCGCCTCCGCGGGGATGACGAAACATGGCCTGCCATGCCGAATGTCGATCGGCTCTAGCGACAGCAAAAGGCCCTCCCGCCGGAGCGGAAGGGCCTTTCCTGTTGGCAAGACCGATGGATCAGTTGCCGAAGGTACGCTGCCACCAGCCGCGGCGCGGCGCGGTGTTGGCAGTATCATCGACCGGAGCCTCATCGGCGGCCGGAGCCTCGCTCGCCGGTGCCGGAGCCTCCACCGCGGGTGCTTCGGTGGCCGTCGCTTCGGCCGCGGCGGCCGGAGGCGCCTTCTTGCGGGTGCGCTGCGGCTGCGGCGCAGGCTCCGCCGCTGCGGCGGCGGGAGCATCCGCGACCGGCTCGGCCGCCGGCGTCGCCTTCTTGCGGGTGCGCTTCGGCT
>JAEWJQ010000404.1 GCA_023386515.1 Pseudomonadota bacterium
GTGCAGCGTCGGGCATCGCTCGCCAGCGCGGCGAAACCCTTTCCATCGGCTTCGGGGGCTGCCGCTTCGACGCCCGCTACGACGGAGAGCGGATCGTCTTCCCCGCGACGCTGCCGTCGGCGTGCGATTCGCTCTGCACCGGCCGCGCCAGTCTGTCGGCATTGTCCGTCGACCGGATCAGCTCCGCCGCCTCCGAAGCCGCGCAACTGCGTGCCCCCGGCAGCCGGGCGCTCTGTGGCGGTTGACGTTGACGTAAAGGGAAGTTATCTGCCGTGGGATGGATTTGACGCCTGCCTATGCGCCGATCGCGCCGCGGGACGACCGCGATAGCTATACGATCTCCGATCTGTCGGACGAGTTCGGCGTCACCGCCCGCGCGCTGCGTTTCTATGAGGACGAGGGGCTGATCGCCCCCGAACGACGCGGTACCCAGCGCATCTATTCGCATCGCGATCGGGCGCGGCTCGCCTGGATCCTGCGTGGCAAGCGAGTCGGCTTCAGCCTCGGCGAGATCCGCGAGATGATCGACCTGTACGATGTCGGCGACAACCGACGCGCCCAGCGCCAGGCGACGATCGATCGCTGCCGCGGCCGCATCGCGCTGCTCGAACGGCAGAAGCAGGACATCGATGCCGCCATCGCCGAACTGACCGAATTCGTGACCGTCGTAGAAGCGGTCCACGCCCAGGACGCCTGAGAGGAAGCCCCGAAATGCCCCAGTATACGCCCCCCGTCCGCGACACCCGCTTCGTGCTCGAACACGTCGTCGGGCTGCACAATTACGCCAATCTGCCCGGCTTCGATGCGGCCACGCCCGACGTCGTCGATGCGGTATTGGAGGAAGGCGGCCGTTTCGTCGCCGAGGTCCTGTTCCCGCTGAACCAGTCGGGCGACCAGGAAGGCTGCACGCGCCACGAGGACGGCAGCGTGACGACGCCGGCGGGCTTCAAGGATGCCTATAAGCAATATGTCGAGAGCGGCTGGGCGACGCTCGGCAACATGCCCGAATATGGCGGGCAGGGGATGCCGCACGTCGTCTCGACGGCGTTCCAGGAATATATGATCTCGTCGAACATGGCCTTCGCCATGTACCCGGGCCTGACCCATGGTGCGATCGCCGCGCTGCTCGCGCAGGGCTCCGACGAGCAGAAGGCGATGTACGTCCCCAAGATGGTGTCCGGCGAATGGGGCGGCACGATGAATTTGACGGAGCCGCAGTGCGGCACCGATCTCGGCCTGATCCGCACCAAGGCGGAGCCGCAGGCGGACGGCAGCTATGCGATCACCGGCACCAAGATCTTCATCTCGGCCGGCGAGCATGACCTGACCGACAACATCATCCATCTGGTGCTCGCCAAGACGCCGGGCGCGCCCGACAGTTCGAAGGGTATCAGCCTGTTCGTCGTGCCCAAGGTGCTGGTCAACGCCGGCGGCTCGCTCGGCGAGCGCAATGCGGTCACCTGCGGCTCGATCGAGCACAAGATGGGCATCCACGCCAATTCGACTTGCGTGATGAACTATGACGGCGCCAAGGGCTGGCTGGTCGGCGAGGAGATGAAGGGTCTCGCCGCGATGTTCATCATGATGAACGCCGCGCGGCTCGGTGTCGGCCTGCAGGGCCTCGGCGTTGCCGAGGTCGCCTATCAGAATGCGGTCCAATATGCCGGCGACCGCCGCCAGGGCCGCGCGCTGACTGGGCCCAAGGAGCCGAACGAAAAGGCCGACACGCTGTTCGTCCACCCCGACGTCCGCCGCATGCTGATGGAAGCCAAGGCGTGGACCGAGGGGCTGCGTGCGCTGTGCCTGTGGGGGGCGCTCCAGGTCGATCTGGAGCATCATGCCGCCACCGAGGAGGATCGCCAGATGGCGGGCGATATCGTCGGCCTGCTCACCCCCGTCATCAAGGGGGTTGGCACCGACAAGGCCTATGAGGTCGCGACCAACGCGCAGCAGGTCTATGGCGGCCACGGCTACATCCAGGAATGGGGGATGGAGCAATACGTCCGCGATGCCCGCATCGCGATGATCTACGAGGGTACCAACGGTGTCCAGGCGATGGACCTCGTCGGTCGCAAGCTCGCCCAGAAGGGCGGCCGCGCGGTCCAGGCCTTCTTCAAGATCGTCGCCGAGGAAGCGGCCGCGGCCAAGGGGGACGAGGGGACGGCGGTGATCGCCGAGGCGCTCGAGAAGGCGCTCGGCCAGCTGCAGGCGGCGACCATGTGGTTCATGGCCAACGGCATGAAGAACCCGGAGAATGTCGGCGCGGGCGCGGTGTCCTACATGCACCTGACCGGTATCGTCGCGGTCGGGCTGATGTGGCTTCGCATGGCCAGGGCCGCGGCGGCGTTGCAGGCGGCGGGCGAGGGCGACGCCTCGTTCCTCGACGCCAAGCTGGTCACCGCGCGCTTCTTCGCCGAGCGGATCATGCCCGACGCCGGCGCGTTGCGCCGCAAGATCGAAGGCGGTGCGGAGACGATCATGGCGCTGCCGCCGGAGATGTTCCGCGCGGCGTGATTAGGCGTCCTTCCCCCGCACGGGCGTGCGGGGGAAGCTGCGGCGTCATGGGGCGCCGGTGGGCTTGGCCGGCATGGCGGCGGCCGGCTCGCCCTTGCGACGGACGCCGCCCAGCTCCGCCGGTCCACGCGGATCGACATTGGGCTTGGGCGTTGCGACCGGCGCCGCCGTCGGCACGGCGGCGGGAGCGAGCAGCACCTGCC
>JAEWJQ010000091.1 GCA_023386515.1 Pseudomonadota bacterium
ATCCCGGACAGGCCGTCGAAAGCTCGCCGACGCGTGTCGTCTTCGCCTTGCGCAACCGCCGTGAAGCCGGCCTCGGGCTGCCGCTGCCGGCGGGCAGCACTGCGGTTTATACGACACGCAATGGCGAGCGGCTACTGCTCGGCGAGGGGGCGCTGACAGACCGCGCCGAAGGCGAGTCCTTCCGCATCGCCGCGGGGATCAGCCGCCAGGTGACGGTGATGCAGGAGCGTATCTCCGCCGACATCATGCGCATCGCGCTGACCAACGCCAGTGGCGTGCCCGCACCGGTCGACGTGCCGATCGGCACCGCAGGACAAAGGATCGAGGCGATCGATGCGACGCTGCCGATCGTCGATGGCGCCCCCACTTGGACGGTGATCGTCCCACCCGGCCAAACCGCCGAACTGCGCTATCGTTACTGCTGGGACCGGTGCCAGCGCTAGCCAGTTGCGGTGAAAGTCGGCACCGATCGGATACGGTGACGGTGTGTGTTGCACGCGGTTGATCGAATAGGGTCGTCTAGGCATGTCGATGACCGCTGCGCAGAGTTGTGGGCAAGCTTCCTTCGCCACCCTCTCCAACCCATCGTGACTTGAACCACGGCAGAATGCGGAGCGATGCGGCTGGGATTGTACGTTCCAAGGCGTCACGCCGAAGGCCGGACCTGCCAAAACAGTATTGGCCTCAGGAAGTTGGAATATTGAATAGTAGGGCTATCGGATTGTAATGAATATCGGGATTGTTTGTCTCGTCCCGTCCCTGTCTCCTCGATGAAGAAGGTGAGGTGGGTAGGCAACGATCGGACATGACGGACAAAAGGATCGTACTGGCGCGCCGTCCGATAGGGCGACCGGTGCCGAACGACTTCCGGTTGGAAACCTTTGCCGCGCCTCGTCCGGCGGAGGGTCAGCTCCTGCTCGAGACGCAGTGGTTGTCGCTGGACCCCTATATGCGCGGACGCATGAGCGACGAGGCCTCCTATGCGCCGCCGATCGCGTTGGGGGATGTCATCGTCGGTCGCACGATCGGCCGGGTCGCAGAAAGCCGTCATAGGGACTTTGCGGTCGGCGACCTCGTCATGGCCAATAGCGGCTGGCAGACGCTGGCCTTGTCCGACGGCACCGGTTTGCGGCGCCTCTCCCCTGACATGGCGCGCCCGACGCTGGCGCTTGGCGTGTTGGGCTATTCGGGCTTCGCTGCCTATGTAGGACTGCTCGATGTTGCTCGTCTGGTTCCCGGCGAGACGGTGATCGTAGCGGCGGCGACAGGACCGGTTGGTGCCACCGTGGTGCAGCTCGCAAAGCTGAAAGGCGCGCGCGTCATCGCCATTGCTGGCGGTGAGGCGAAGGTGTCCTATGCCCGCGATATCCTCGGCGCCGACGTGGCGCTCGATCACCGGGCACCCGATCTCCTCGCCCGTTGGCCGCCGCGGTCCCCGAGGGTGCTGACGTGTATGTCGAGAATGTCGGCGGAGCGGTGTTGGCGGCGGTCGTCGCCGTCCTAAAGCCGCGGGCGCGCATCGCCGTCTGCGGGTTGATCGCATGGTACAACCTTGCGGAAGCGCCGCCCGGACCGGATCAGGCCCCAGCCTTGCTGCGCACCCTGCTGCGCAAGCGTTTGCGGGTTGAAGGGTTCGTCGTCACCGACTGGCTGCACCGCGAAGCCGAATTCCACCGTGACATGGAAGGCTGGGTTGCAGGCGGCCCGATCGCCTATCGGGAGGAGAAGATAAGCGGCCTGGAAAACGCGCCGGAAGCCTTCATCGGAATGTTGGAAGGGCGAAGCTTTGGAAAACTGGTCGTGCGGGTCGCGCCTGACCTCTTGCAGGTGGCTGACTCGCAGCCGTGACCATCGAGGCGGAAGCCTTAGCCAATCAGCGACTGCTAAGATTGCGATGGTTTGTGAACGGCAACGCCGGCATCGCCCGCGATGGACCGCAAGACTCGCTCGCCCCGCGCCCGATCGCTTTCACCCTCGGTCGGCAGCACGGGCAGGTCGGGGGAAATACCCGCTTCCTCGTTCGTGCCGTCCGCCCGCAATCTCATGCAATTCGGCACGCGAAACCGCAGGCGCGAGTGGCGCAGAACGATCGGCTCGCCGTCCGTCATGAAGCCGCACCCATCGCCGCCCGTCCGGTCGCCGACGATCTTCGCGATTCCGTTGTCCTGCATGACCGCCGCGAACATCTCGGCCGACGAATAGGACCGCTTGTCGGCAAGGACATAGGTCGGTCCGGTCCAGCTGCCGAACTGCGCCTGGACGATCGAGGGCAGCGACAGCACGGTCGCCGCTTTCGCATCGCCATAGGCACCGCGCGGCAGTCCGGGCGAATAGCCGCCCGCATAACCGGCGGGCAGGAGCCGGTTGCAGTTCTCGGGCGACCAGCTGCGCCGTTCCCGCCACACCCATGACAGGTCGCAGCGTCCCTGGCCGATCGCCGCCTTCTGCGCGCTGAAGAAGGCGCGTGCTTGCTTGAGCGCGGCCTTGGCTTCATCTGATCGGGCGGCGGTCAGCGCTTCGTCGATGTCATCGATCTTCTCGCTGAAATAGTTGGCGGCGACCGGGGCATCCACCATCAGCAATCGGGCCGATCGCACCTGGCGATCCGTGAACAGCCGCGGCATCAGGTCACCGCTGTCATCGCCGCCGCTGTTTCGACCGATGTCGATCACGAGCGTCGTCGCTCCCGCCTTGCGCAAAACCGCCACCGCCTGCACCAATTCGCGAAACCACCCGAGCCCGGCCGCTTCGCCCAAGGCGCGCCGCGTGATCGGCGTTCCTCTGCCTCGCAAGTCGTTCCAGGCATGGAGGCAGGCCGCCTGAAAGGCTTCGGCCTTGAAGTTATGGATGCGGATCATGCCGATCGTGACGCCCGCCCGCGTCACGGCGCCGACGCGATAGGTCGAAGAGATACCGTCAGACAGGAGATGGAAGCCGGGCAGGCTTTCGAACGGCAGGGAAAAGGCGACGGGGCCGGTCGAGCCATAACCCAATGCCGCGCAGCCGGCGGCAGGATCAAGCGTCTCCAACTGCGGCTTGTCGGGCTCCACAGCCGGCGTCGTGGTGGCGGCGAGGGTCGGCAACTCCGAAAGGTGTCCATCGCGAAAGCCCGAGATGAAGGCCCGGATCGCATCCGCCGCCTGCGCATTATCGGTCGCCGAGGAGAGGGCGGCCGTCGTCTTGCGATCGAGCGCGGGAAGATCGACGCCGCCGATATCGGACGCCTTCCAGGCGAGGTTGACATAGCGATTTACGAGCTCGCTCTTCAGTTGGGCGAAATCCTGCTGCCATGCTGTCCGGTCGAAGGGTTCGGCCGCGGTGGCGGTTGCGGCCGACAGGCTCAGGGCGATCAGGAAGGGCAGGCGCATATAGGATCCTTCGAGAGGAACGGGATGCCCTGTGCTAGCTTGCGATGGACCGCCGGGCTTGGACCAGACGCGCGATCGGGACGTTACGCGCGCTGCCGATAGTCCAATGGGGAACAGCCCATCACGGCACGGAACGACCGGGCAAGGTGCGCCTGGTCATAGAAGCCGCAGCTCGCCGCGATCGCCGCGATCGGCAACGCCGTCGTTCGGAGCATCCCGGTGGCCTTCCTCACGCGCAAGTCGCGCTGATAGGCGCCGGGCGTACAGCCATGCTCCCGACGAAAGGCGCGGGTCAGCGTCGCCGGGTGGCAATCGACACGCCGCGCCAGCTCCGCCACCGACAGCGCCTCTCCCTCGGTCGCGTCGATCAGCGAACGTGCACGTCGGACGATCGCCGAGGCGGGTGCGGAGGCGCCCGCCAGCCCGCGGCCCAGTTCGGCCGACGCCTGCCAGATCAGCCCTTCGATCGCGCCGCGGGAGAAGTCGTCATTCGTCCGCCGCTCCGCATCGATGCGGGCCGCCAGCCTGCCGATCGCCGTCGAGCGCGCGATCGGCGCGGACTGGAACGGTGTCGTGCCGGTCAGATAGTCGAGCAGTTCGGGGGAGGGCAGGACGATCATTTTGCGCGCCCCCCGGGTCCCGAACCGCTGGGCATGCGGAATGCCGGCGGGGCAGACCAGCACGCTGCCCCGGACCTCCTACCCGGACCTGCCGCCGATTTCCTCCTCATAGCCGCCGCCTAAGATGATCGTCAGGCTCGGATCGGAATGAAGGTGCGAGGCAATA
>JAEWJQ010000105.1 GCA_023386515.1 Pseudomonadota bacterium
GCTGCGCAAGCTCAAGCATCCGAGCCGCAGCCGCAAGATGCGCTCCTTCCTCGACCAATAAGCACAAAGGGCCGCCGGCAACGATCCGGCGGCCCTTTCGCTTACCAGCTGAAGCGCAACGTGCCGACGACCGTGCGGGAGGCGCCGAAATAGCAGCTGTTGTTGAAGAAGCAGCTGGCGATGTGCCGCGTGTCGAACAGATTGGCGACGTTGAGGCTGAGGTTCAGCCCGTTCAGCGTCGGATCGGCGCGGCCGAGGTCGTAGCCGACGAGCAGATCGGCGAGCACATAGCCCGGCGACGCGAACCGCCGAGTGACGGTGACGCCGTTCACGACCGACTGCGCCGTACCGTCCGACTCGCCGACGTAGCGGACACCGCCGCCCAGGTTGAGCCCGGCGAGCGGCCCGGCCGCCGCCTTGGCCAGGTCATAAGCGACGAAACTCGACGCGCTCCACGTCGGAATGCCGAGCGGCTTGGTGCCGGTCACGCCGGCCAATTGATCGCCGGTGCCGACGACCGGGGTGCCGCGGGTGGTCCGCGCGTCGGTATAGGTGCCGGCGACGGTAACGGTCAGGCCCGGCGCGATCTCGCCGCGGCCGTCCAGTTCGACGCCGCGGATCGCGACCTCGCCCGCCTGGATGGAGAAGCCGGTATTGACCGGATCGCCGACCGGCACGTTGCGCCGCCGCAGGTCGAAGGCGGACAGGGTGAACAGCGCGTCCAGACCTCGCGGCTGGAACTTCAGTCCCGCCTCATATTGCCGGCCGGTCACCGGCCGGAACGGCCGGCCGTCGAAGCCACTACCGGTCTGCGGCTCGAAACTTTCCGAATAGCTGGCGAAGGGCGATAGGCCGATGGTCGTCTCGTACAGCGCGCCTAGCCGCGTGGTGAACGCAGTCTGCGCCAGCCGCGTCACCGCCGCCGCGCTGCCCTCGGTCAGATTGCGGTTGCGGGTCAGCTGATCGTACCAATCCCACCGCCCGCTCGCGATCAGATTGAGCCCGCCAATCGCTATTTGATCCTGCACATAGGCACCGACCTGATCGATCTTGCGCAGATTGCGGGTCTGGGTGAGCGGAAAGCTCGGCACCGGCCCGTAATAGACGGGATCGTAGAGGTTGAGGTTGGCGATGCTCGTCACCGGATTGGTGGTGACGCCGGTGTTGAACTGCTGGCTGTTAGTGCCGCGGTTGTTCTGCCAGTCGACCCCCGCGAGCAAGGTATGGGTCATCGGCCCGGTCGCGAAACGCGCGGCAATGCGGTTGTCGACGGTGATCGTGCGGAACGCCTCGTCCGCGCCGCCGCCACCGCGGACGATCGTCGCGAAATCGGTCTGCCGGTTTGCGCCTGTCCCGGTGGTGGCGAAGGCGGACAGGTAGATTTGGCGATAATGCAGATCGACGTCGAGGTAGCGTGCGTTGCTGGTCCAAGTCAGCCCCGGCGCGAGCGTGCGGCGGAACAGCAGGGTCGCCGACCGTTGCTTGCGGTCAAACGCCTCGTAGCCGGGTTCCGAAACGTTGAGGTCAGTCGCAAATTGTCCGCGTGGGTTGGGCAGGGCCGAGCCGTAGACAGGTACGCCACTATAGGAAGCGGCCTCCGGATCGCGCTGATAATTCAGGATGAACGTCACGCTCGTCGCCTCGTCCGGCGCGAAGGTCAGCATCGGCCGAGCATAATAGCGCCGGTTGCGGGTCAGCGCGACGAATCCGTCCGAGCGCTCCGCCCCCGCGATGACGCGGAACTGCCACCGGCCATCCCGATCGATCGGCTGGTTGACGTCGATCGCGCTACGCAACAGATCGTAATTGCCCGCTGCCAACTCGATCCGCCCGCCGGGCGTCGCATAGGGCAGCTTGCTGGTCAGATTGACGAGCCCGCCAGGCGTCGCATTGCCGTACAGCACCGATGCCGGTCCCTTGATGACGTCGACGCTCTCGACCAAATGGAAGTCGACCTGCGGGCTGGCGTAGACGCCGCCGAGCAGCCGCATCCCGTCCATGAAGATGCCGGGCGTGAAGCCGCGCAGATACAGCTGGTCGTAGCGCGTCGCGACGTTGCCGCGCTGATTGGGCGAGACACCGGCGACATAGCCGAGCGCCTGGTTGATCGACAGTGCATTGCGCCGCGTCAGTTCATCATTGTCGATCGCGACGACATTCTGCGGCAGCGCAATCAGGGGCGTATCGGTCTTCGCACCCGTTTCGCCGTGACGTTTGTCGCGCTGCCCGTTGACGACGATATCCTCGCCCCGGCGCTGCCCTTCATCTTCTTCGTCGCGCGGCATGGCGCGCATGGCGCCGTCGTCATGTGAATGCGGCGTCGCCGCCCAGGCTGGCGGCGCTAAGCCGATGAGCGACACTCCGACCAGCCCAACAATCTTCATCCGTCCCTGCATTTTTCTCCGCTTCGCTATTGCTAGTGACTCGCAAAAACCGCTAAGGGGATGCTGCCGACGCGGCAAGAGGAAAATGACAGAATGTTCATGAATGGTGATATCGCCGGATCGACGCCTCGCCGCACCGGCGGTCGGGCCCGGCTGGCGATGGCCATGCGCTGCGTCACCGCCCTGATCGGCGGCTATGCCGCCGCGTCCGCGCTGGCAACGCTGCTCGCGCGGCTGCTCCCC
>JAEWJQ010000292.1 GCA_023386515.1 Pseudomonadota bacterium
GTCATAGCTCGCGCGGTCGGGGCCATGGCCGGCCATGCCATTGTGCAGCGACGCGCCGCCGGGCGCGAAACCGCCCGCCTTGGCATCATATTCGCCATGGATCAGCCCCATCAGCTCGCTCATCACATTGCGGTGGAACCAGGGCGGCCGGAACGTGCCTTCGGCGACCATCCAGCGCGGCGGGAAGATGACGAAATCGGCATTGGCGCGGCCCGGCACGTCCGACGGCGAGGTCAGCACGGTGAAGATAGACGGATCGGGATGGTCGAAGCTGACCGTGTTGATCGTGTTGAACCGCGCCAGATCGTAGCGCCACGGCGCGAGATTGCCGTGCCAGGCGACGACGTCGAGCGGGCTGTGGTCGAGCGTCGTCGTCCACAGGCTGCCGAGATATTTCTGGATCACCTCGGTCGGCGCGTCGTGATCCTCGAACCAGGCGACCGGCGTCTCGAAATCGCGCGGGTTGGCAAGGCCGTTGGCGCCGATCGGGCCGAGATCGGGCAGGCGGAACAGCGCGCCGTGATTCTCCGCCAGATAGCCGCGCGCCGCGCCGTCGGGCAGCGTGACGCGGAAGCGGACGCCGCGCGGCACCAGCGCGATCTGCCCCGGCGCGACGTCGATGCGGCCGAGTTCGGTGAACAGGGTGATCGGCCCGTGTTCCGGGATGAACAGCAATTCGCCGTCGGCATCCATGAAGACGCGGTCGGTCATGTCGCGGGTTGCGGCATAGACGTGGAGGGCGACGCCTTCCAGCTCGGCAGGATCGCGGTTCGCCATCATCGTCACCAGCCCGTCGACGAAATCGGTCGGTTCATTCGGCAGCGCCGCCGGGTCCCAGCGCAATCGGTTGGGCGCGAGCGGCGCATCGACGGTGCCGGGGGCGAACAGTCCTGCGCCGTGATAGCGCCGGTAGGGCGGATGCTCCGCGGTCGGACGCATCCGGTACAGCCACGCGCGGCGATTCTCGTGGCGCGGCGCGGTGAAGGCGGTGCCGGACAGTTGCTCGGCATAGAGGCCGAAGGCGGGCCGCTGCGGCGAATTGCGCCCGACCGGCAGCGCGCCGGGGACGGCCTCGGTGGAGACGTGGTTGCCGAAGCCGGGGATATAGCCGGTCATGGGGTGGTGGTCGGTCATTGTTCTGGCTTCCTCTCCTGTTTCCACCACCCCGTCGTCGTACGTCACCGCCCCTGGGCGTCATTCCCGCGAAGGCGGGAATCCAGACTGGCTGACGGTGCGACTTCATCGCCGGCGCCAGCGGTTCTGGATCCCCGCCTTGGTGGGGATGACAGCGATAAGTGCGCCGCCCGTCTCACCCGCCGTGACGTCGGACCCGGCAAAGCCGGGCCCTATGTCCCAGCTCGCCGTGCCGGCCGGTCGCGGCCCGGCGCCTGCGCGCCGGCATCCGGCCGACGCTTACGCATCGACCGTTATGACGCCGCGCCGGATCTGGTCGAGCTCGATCGACTCGTACAGCGCCTGGAAATTGCCGTTGCCGAAGCCCTCGTTGCCCTTGCGCTGGATGATCTCGAAGAAGATCGGCCCGACCATCGTCTCGGTGAAGATCTGGAGCAGCAGCCCTTCCTCGCCGACATTGCCGTCGATCAGGATGCGATTGCGGCGCAGCCGTTCCAGATCCTCGCCATGATTCGGCACGCGCTTGTCGACCAGCTCGTAATAGGTCTCGATCGTGTCCTGCAGCTTGACGCCGCGATTCCGCAGCTTCTCGACCGTCTCGTAGATATTGTCGGTGGTCAGTGCGAGATGCTGGATACCTTCGCCGTTATAGTCGCGGATGAATTCCTCGATCTGGCTCTTGTCGTCCTGGCTCTCGTTCAGCGGAATGCGAATCGCGCGGTCTGGCGCGATCATCGCCTGGCTGAACAGGCCGGTCGCCTTGCCCTTGATGTCGAAATACTTCTGCTCTTCGAAGCCGAAGATCTGGCCGTAGAATTCGGCCCAGACCCGCATCTGGCCACGGCGGACGTTGTGGGTGAGGTGATCGAGCAGGTCGAGCCCGACATTGTTCTGCGCCTCCGCCTCGGCGGCGCCGGGCACCTGATCCCAATGGTCGTAGATCGAACCGGCGGCGCCGTGGCGATCGACCAGATACAGCAACGATCCGCCGATCCCCTCCAGCGCCGGGATCTCGTCCAGCGCCTGGCCGGCGGGGGCGGGCTTGGCGCCGCGGGCGATCGCCGCGTCATAGGCCTCGCGCGCATTCTGGACGCGGAAGCCCATCGCGCTCGCCGATGGGCCGTGGGCGGCGCGGAAGTCGTCGGCGTGGCCGCTGTCCTCGCGGTTGATCAGCAGGTTGATCCGGCCCTGCTTGTAGCGCGTGATCGCGCGGGTCGGGTGGGTCGAGGCGGCGACGAAGCCCATCGCCTCGAACTGCGCGGCGAGCGCTTGCGGGTCCGGCGAGGTGAATTCGCAGAATTCGAACCCGTCGAGGCCCATCGGATTGACGTCGATATGGTCCATGGCAACCGCTCCTGTCGCGACCCGGATTTGGTATCGCCTGATACCATTTTCCTGCGCCATTGCCAAAAAGGTGTCAACTGATACCAATTGTTCCATGGCTGAGCCGCGCCTCGTTCTCGACGAATTCCTGCCGTTCCGCTTGTCGGTGACGTCGAACCTGGTCAGTGGTCTGATCGCGCGCGCCTATCAGTCGCTGTTCGGCCTTTCGATTCCCGAATGGCGGCTGGTCACGGTGATCGCCGAAGGCGGCGCGACGACGCAGCAGGCGATCGGCGCACGGACGCGGATGGACAAGGTGACGGTCAGCCGGGCCGCCATCGCCCTGGTCGAGCGCGGCCTGCTCGCGCGCCAGGCGAATCGCGACGACCGGCGCAGCCATTTGCTCGACCTGACCGGCGCGGGCCGCGACCTCTATGCCGCTGTCGCCCCCAAGGCGCTCGATTTGGAGGCGCAGATCTTCGCGCATTTCGACCCGGCCGAGGTCGCGCAATTCACCGACATGCTCCACCGCATCGAAAATGTGGCACGGGATTACGAAATATAGGGTCGCCAGGCACATTCTTGCGACATTTCGGCTGTAGCTGCCGCCGTCTTCAGGGACGGAGTATAGC
>JAEWJQ010000182.1 GCA_023386515.1 Pseudomonadota bacterium
GCCTGGCGCTCCGCAGCCCGCCGGTTCGCCGCCTCGCCCGGCCAGCCGGGATGGGCCATGACGAAGCCGGCATAGCTGTCGAACGGCAGCGAGTCCGTCTGCTGCAGCGCCTTCCACTGCGCGATCGTCGCGGCGATCGCCCCGTCCTGCGGCGTCTGGGGCGCCTGCGGCGACATGTTGGCCATCTGCGTGCGGTAGCGGTCGAGCTGATCGGCCTGCGGCGCGTCCTGCTGGGGCACGGCGGCGACGCCGGCAATGGCGGTGAGAAGGATTCCGAGCGGAAGGCTGGGTGAATGCATGGATATAAGATAGAGGATCGCGGCCAACCTGTCCTGAACAAAGGCCGGCTTTTCGCCGATTCCGTCGGGCGATCCGCCGATTCGCCCGATCGGTCGGCACCGCCGCCGGCTTGACTCGCGCCCGGCGCAGTCGCACGGCGCCGGCATGTTTTCCGGATCCATTCCCGCGCTGGTCACGCCCTTCTCTGCCGAGGGCCGGTTCGACGAGAGCGCCTATCGCGCGCTGATCGACTGGCAGATCGCTGAGGGCTCGTCCGCCCTGGTGCCGTGCGGCACGACGGGCGAGGCGGCGACGCTGACCGCCGACGAGCATTTCGCCATCGTCCGCATCTGCGTCGAGCAGGCCGCGGGCCGGCTGCCGGTGATCGCCGGCGCGGGCTCCAACGATACCGCGGGCGCCGCCGCCAATCTGCAGCGCGCGCGCGACGCCGGGGCGGATGCGGCGCTGATGGTGCCGCCTTATTACAATCGGCCGAGCCAGGAGGGCATCTACCGGCATTTCGCGCACCTCGCCAAGGACGCGCCGCTGCCGATCGTCCTGTACAACGTGCCGGCACGAACCGTGACCGACATCCAGCCGGCGACGCTCGCCCGGATCGTCAACGCCTTCCCGGACGTCTTCGTCGCTGTGAAGGACGCGAGCGGTGCGATCGCCCGCGTCTCGCAGCACCGCGCCGCCTGCCCGGACAGGTTCGTCCAGCTGTCGGGCAATGACGACATGGCGCTCGCCTTCAACGCCATGGGGGGCAGGGGCTGTATCTCGGTCAGCGCCAATGTCGCGCCCCGGCTCTGCGCCGAATTCCAGGCGGCCTGCCAGGCGGGGGACTATGCCGCGGCGCTCACCCTCCAGGACCGGCTCTATCCGCTGCACGACGCGCTGTTCACCGACGCGTCGCCGGGCCCGGTCAAATATGCGATGACCCGCGTGCGCCCCGGCTTCCCGGATGGCCTGCGCCTGCCGATGACCTGGCCGTCCGACGCGTCGCGTGCCGCGGTCGATGCGGCGCTGGCGCACGCCGGCCTCGTCTGAGCCGAAGGGCGCTTCCCCTCCGCGTGATTGGACCCTACATCGCATCGCAATGTCGCGTCCCAAGCCCGCCACCTTCGACAAGAAGAAGATCGTCGCCGAGAACCGCAAGGCGCGGTTCGAGTATAGCATCGACACGGTCTACGAGGCGGGCATCGCGCTGACCGGCACCGAGGTGAAGTCGCTGCGCTTCGGCGAGGGATCGATCGCGGAGAGCTATGCCGAGGTGCGCGACGGACAGGTGTGGCTGGTCAATTCCAACGTCCCCGAATTCAGCCACGGCAACCGCTTCAACCATGAGGCGAAGCGGCCGCGAAAACTGCTGCTGCACGAGCGCGAGATCAACAAGCTGCACGGTGCCGTCGCCCGCGAGGGCATGACGCTGGTCCCGCTGTCGGTCTATTTCAACGGCCGCGGCCGCGCCAAGGTCGAGCTGGCGCTCGCCAAGGGCCGCAAGACGCACGACAAGCGCGAGGCGATCAAGGAACGCGACTGGAAGCGCGACGCGGCGCGCATCATGCGCGACCGCGGCTGATGCCGGCGCCCGGGGCGTCGGTCTGGCAGCGTCTGGCCGCCTGGGGCCACCGCAATCTTCCGACCCGCGAATCGATGGAGTCGAGTCGGCTGCTGCGTCCGGTCGCGCATCGCGTGCTCGATCCCGGCCTGTGGCGCTTCACCCGGCGCTCGGTACCACGCGGGGTCGCCCTCGGCGTGATCGCCGGCTTCCTGTTCCCGGTCGCCCAAATCGCCATCGCGGCGCTGTTCGCGCTGCCGTTCCGGGCCAACGTCCCGGTGGCGGCGCTGACTACCTTCATCACCAACCCGTTCACGACCCCGTTCTTGTGGTACGTCGCCTATCGGATCGGCGCGTGGCTACTGCGCAGCGAGGCGACGACCATCGCCCAGCCGGTGACGGAGGCGGCGACCGGCTGGCTGCATTGGATGACCAGCACCTTCCATTGGCTGTGGGCGCAGGGGCCGGCATTCGGCCTCGGCCTGTTGACCCTGACGGCGCTCTGCGCCCTGGCCGGCTATGCCGCCTCGGCGCTCGGCTGGCGGCTGTGGATTGCGCGTAAGTGGCGGCATAGGCACGCAAAATCTGGCGATTGACGAGGCGTCTTAACCAGTTACAACACGCAGTATCCGATGTTACTTTCTCAAGGACCAACGATGCGCAAAACGGTTCTCGCCGCCTGTCTGCTTGCCTCCGCCGCCACCGGTGCCGTCTACGCCCAGACCGCCACGACCAGCGCGACCGCGACCACGCCGGGCAAGCCGCAGCTCGGTGACTTCGGCGTCGACCTGAGCGCGATGGACAAGTCCGTGCTGCCGGGCAACGACTTCTACAATTACATCAACGGCGCTTGGATGAAGCGCACCGAAATCCCCGCCGACCGGGCCAGCTGGGGCGGCTTCGCCATCCTCGCCGACCTGTCGGAAAAGCGCACGCGCCAGGTGATCGAGGACGCCGCGGCGGCCCCGTCGAGCAGCGGTGCGATGAGCATCAACGACAAGATCGGCGTCACCTACGCGACCTTCATGGATCAGGCCGCGATCGAAAAGGCGGGCGCCGCGCCGCTGCAGCCGCGCCTCGCCAAGATCGCCGCGATCAACTCGCAGGCCGATCTCGCCAAGGCCTTCGCCGAGGCGACGATGCACGGCATCGACGTGCCGGTCGGCGCGGGCATCGAGCAGGACCTCAAGGACAACACCGTCTATGCGGTCTACATGAGCCAGGGCGGCCTGGGCCTGCCCGACAAGGACTATTACCTGAAGGACGATCCCAAGTTCGCCGAGGCGCGGACCAAGTACGTCACCTATATCGCCGACATGATGCGCCTCGCCGGCCAGCCCGATCCGCAGGGCTCGGCGCAGCGGATCTACGACCTCGAGAAGCAGATCGCCCAGGTCCATTGGGACCGCGCCGAACTGCGCCAGGTCGAGAAGGGCTACAATCCGATGCAGGTGGCCCAGCTCGCCACCGCCATGCCGGGCTTCGACTGGCAGGGCATGCTCGCCGCACAGGGGCTGGGCAGCCAGACCCGCGTCATCGTGGGCCAGCCGTCGGCGCTGACCGGCACCGCCAAGATCATCGCCGCGACGCCGCTGCCGGTGTGGAAGGAATATCTGGCGTTCCACACCATCTCGAACGCCGCGCCGCTGCTGTCGTCGCCCTTCGTCAACACGCAGTTCGCCTTCTACGGCACCACCCTGAACGGCACGCCGCAGCTCAAGGACCGCTGGAAGCGCGGCGTCGCGCTGGTCAACGGCAGCCTCGGCGAGGCGGTCGGCCAGGTCTATGTCCAGAAGTACTTCCCGCCTGAGTCGAAGGCCAAGGCCGACGAATTGGTCCGCAACCTGATCGCCGCGATGGACATTCGTCTGTCGAAGCTGGAGTGGATGGCACCCGAGACGAAGGTCAAGGCGCGCGCCAAACTCGCCGCCTTCACGCCCAAGATCGGCTATCCGAACAAGTGGCGCGACTATTCGACGCTGCAGGTCGTCAAGGGTGACGTGCTGGGCAATGCCGATCGCGTCGCCGAATTCGAATATCGTCGTCAGCTCAACAAGATCGGCAAACCCGTCGACCGCAGCGAATGGTTCATGACGCCGCAGACGGTCAACGCCTATGCCAACCCGCTGATGAACGAGGTCGTGTTCCCGGCCGCGATCCTGCAGCCGCCGTTCTTCGACCCGAACGCCGATCCGGCGGTGAACTATGGCGCGATCGGCGCGGTGATCGGCCACGAGCTGAGCCACCATTTCGACGACCAGGGCCGCAAGTTCGATCCGAAGGGCAATTTCTCCGACTGGTGGACGCCGCAGGACGTCGCCCGCTTCAATGCGCTGACCGACAAGGTCGTCGCGCAATATGGCGCCTACGAGCCGATCCCCGGCAGCCACGTCAACGGCAAGCTGACGCTGGGTGAGAACATGGCCGATCTTGCCGGCATCAACGTCGCCTATGACGCCTATCAGCTCTCGCTGAAGGGCAAGAAGGCACCGGTGATCGACGGTTACACCGGCGACCAGCGCTTCTTCATGGGCTTCGGCCAGGTCTGGCAGACCAAGGCGCGCGAGGCGTCGATCAAGAACCAGCTGACCACCGATCCGCATACGCCGGGCCAGTGGCGCGCCTATGTCGTGCGCAACCTCGATCCCTGGTACGGGGCGTTCGACGTCAAGCCGGGTCAGACCTATTATCTGGCGCCGCAGGACCGTATCCACATCTGGTAAGCGGTAAGGGGGGCGCGCGGGAACCGCCGCCCCTCCGCCATCGGGATGGCGGTGGCCGCGCATCGCGCCGCAGCACGGGCGCGCCGCATCCGGCGCATCCGTTACGGCGTCGCGTCGGCCCGGGGCCCGCCGATCCCGTGAAGACGTCATTTGGGAGGATGAGAATGAGAACGTTGCTGATCGCCGGCCTGCTCGGCGCCACTGCCGTCGCCGGCGTCGTCCATGCACAGAATGCGGCCTCCACCGCCGCCACCGGCGCGCCGCAGATCGGCCGCTTCGGCTTCGACGAACAGGGCATGGACAAGTCGGTCGCTCCCGGCGACGATTTCTATGCCTTCGCCAACGGCACTTGGGCCAAAACCACCGCGATCCCGGCGGACAAGGCGAGCTTCGGCGCGTTCGACACGCTCGCCGATCTGTCGCGCGACCGTACCCGCGGCATTCTCGAAGCGGCGGCGAAGCAGAAGGGGTCGAAGATCGGCACCGCCTATGCGACCTATCTCGACACCCAGACGATCGATGCCAAGGGGCTGGCGCCGGTCAAGCCGTGGCTCGACAAGATCAAGGCGTCGACCAAGGCCAGTTACGCTTCGCTGATCGCGGAGGCCGATCGCAACGGCATCGGCGTGCCGTTCGGCGCGGGGGTCGGTCAGGACGACAAGGCGCCCGAAACCTACATCGTCGAGATGCGCCAGTCCGGGCTCGGCCTGCCCGACCGCGATTATTACCTCGAGGCCAAGAACGCCAAGGAGAAGGCGGCCTACGAGGCGCATATCGCCAAGATGTTCACCCTCGCCGGCGAGCCTAATGCCGCCGCGCGCGCCAAGGCACTGGTCGATTTCGAGAGCCAGATCGCCCAGGTCAGCTGGACGCGGATCGACAGCCGCGACGCCAACAAGACCTACAACAAGATGTCGGTCGCGCAGCTGGTGCAGAGCGCGCCCGGCTTCGACTTCGTCACCTATCTCAAGGGCATCGGCACGCCGGTCGACACGCTGATCGTGTCGCAGCCGAGCGCGATCACCGGCATCGCCCGGCTCGTTGGCGCGGCACCGATCCAGGTGCTGCAGGATCAGTTGCTGCTCCGCACGCTCGACGGCTATGCCAGCGTCCTGCCGAGCGCCTTCGACCAGGAGCAGTTCGCCTTCTACGGCACGACCCTGTCCGGCACGCCGCAGCAGGAGGACCGGTGGAAGCGGGCGGTCGGCTTCGCCAGCGGCGCGCTGTCGGACGACGTCAGCAAGCTCTACGTCGCGCGCTATTTCCCGCCGGAGACCAAGGCGGCGGCCGACCAATTGGTACGCAACGTGCTGGCCGCGATGGGCAAGCGCATCGACGCGCTGGAATGGATGGCGCCGGAAACCAAGGTCAAGGCGCATGCCAAACTCGCCGCCTTCACCCCCAAGATCGGCTATCCCAGCCGCTGGCGCGACTATGGCGCGCTGAAGATGGTGTCCGGGGACGCCTTCGGCAACGCGCTGCGCGCCCGCCAGTGGAGCCACGACTATAACGTCCAGCATCTCGGCAAGCCGCTGCAGCGCTGGGAATGGGGCATGACCCCGATGACGGTCAACGCCTACGCCAATTTCGGCATGGTCGAGATCGTCTTCCCCGCCGCGATCCTGCAGCCGCCGTTCTTCGATCCGAAGGCGGATCCGGCAGTCAATTACGGCGGTATCGGCGCCGTGATCGGCCACGAGCTCAGCCATCATTTCGACGACCAGGGTTCGAAATACGACGCCCACGGCCAGCTCACGGACTGGTGGACCCCGCAGGACGTCGCGCGCTTCAAGGCGCTGACCCAGCAGCTCGTCGCCGAATATGACGCCTACGAGCCGCTGCCCGGCATGCACGTCAAGGGCGCGTTGACGCTCGGCGAGAATACCGCCGATCTCGCCGGCCTGTCGGTCGCCTATGACGCCTACAAGGCGTCGCTCGGCGGCAAGCCGGCGCCGACCATCGACGGCTTCACCGGCGACCAGCGCTTCTACCTCGGCTGGGCGCAGGTGTGGCGGCGCAACTATCGCGAAGCCAACCTGAAGCAGCGGCTGATGACCGATCCGCATTCGCCGTCCGAGCAGCGCGCCTGGGTCGTGCGCAACCTCGACCCCTGGTATGCCGCCTACAATCCGGCGCCGACCGGCAAGCTGGTGCTGCCGCCGGAAAAGCGCGTCCGTATCTGGTAAATCCGCCTTTCCCCTCCCGCGTGTCGGGAGGGGCGTGGCCCGGGGGCGCTATCCGCTTGACGCCGATGGCTCCCCGGCCCGAAGAACGCGGCAATGGCCTCGCTTCCGTTCCCTGCCGGTCCGTCCCCCGGCCGCGCGGCCGCTTTGGTCGCCGCCGGCGCCGCGCTCGCGGCCGGGCTGGTCGTGTTC
>JAEWJQ010000193.1 GCA_023386515.1 Pseudomonadota bacterium
GTCGCGCACCATGCCGGTGATCCAGAGCACCCAGCTCGGCCCTGGCCGCAACAAGCTGTTTATCCGCGGCATCGCCGACAGCAGCTTCGCGGGCACGACGCAATCGACCGCCAGCGTGTATCTGGACGACGTCCAGCTCAACGCGTCCGGCGCCGATCCCGGCCTGCGCCTCTACGATATCGCCAGCGTCGAGGTCATGGAGGGGCCCCAGGGCACGCTGTACGGCGCCGGTGCGATCGGCGGCGTCGTGCGATTGACCACCAACGCACCCGACCTGCGCCATGCCGGCGGCATGGTGACGGCGGGGCTGGTCGCGACGGAGCACGGCATGCCCGGCGCCGATCTCGCGGCGATGCTCAACGTTCCGGTGACGGACACGCTCGGCCTGCGCGCGGTCGGCTATGTCGCGCGGGACGGCGGCTATATCGACGATCCCCGGCGCCGCCTCGACGACACCAACGCGGTCCGTACCGAGGGCGGCCGGTTGGCCGGACGCTGGCAGCCGGGCGGCGGCTGGCGGATCGATGCCAGCGGCGCGATCCAGACGATCCATGCCCGCGACGGCCAATATGCCGAGCCCGCCTTCGGTCCGCTCGCGCATGCCGCCCTCGTCGCCCAGCCGTTCGACAGCCGGTTCCTGTTCGGCCGGCTAGTGGCGACCCACGATTGGGAGAGCGGCCTGTCGCTGTTCGTCTCCGCCGGCGCGGCGCGGCTGACGACGGGGGACACGTTCGACGCGACCGCGCCCTCCCCGCGCGCGCTGCCGACTCTCTATCATGCCCAAAATGCCAAGACTTTGCTGTCGCAGGAGACCCGCCTGTCGCGCACGCTGCCGGACGGGCGCCAGTGGCTGGTCGGCTATACGCTGATCAGCGACAAATCGATCCTCAGCCGCTCCGTCGAGGCGCAGGGCCGCGAGGCGGACATCGCCGGCGTCAGCAACGTCACCCGACAGGCTTCGGTGTTCGGCGAGGCGACCCTCCCCGTCACGCCGGCGCTGGCCCTCACCACCGGGCTGCGCTGGACCGCGGCACGGGTCGATGGCGAACCGTCGAGCACGCCGCGCGGCGGCAGCTTCATCCGCGGCCGGTCGACCCAGCGCTTCGATCCGACCGTCGCCCTCTCCTACCGGCTGGCGTCGCGCCTGGCCGCCTTCGCCCGCTTCCAGACCGGCTTTCGCACCGGCGGCCTCGCCGTGGCGCAGGGCGTCGGCCGGGTCGCCAATTACAAGCCCGACTCGATCGTCACCGGCGAGCTGGGGTTGCGCCGGCTGCGCAGCGGCACCACCGGACTCGCCCTGTCGACGAGCATTTCGACCGCCTTCTGGCGCGACATCCAGGCCGATCTGATCAACCGTCGCGGCGCGCCCTACACCAGCAACATCGGCAACGCCGTGATCCATACGGTGGAGGGCACCGCGGATTGGGTGCCAATCGCCGGCCTGTCGCTGACCGGCGCGTTGCTCTACACCGAAAACCGGGTGTCCGGCGCAATCGCGGATCAGTCGCGTCTCGCCAATCGCCGCCTGCCCGACACGCCGCCGCTCGCCGGCAATGCCGCCATTGCCTATGCCTGGAACCGGAATGCGGTGTGGCGGCCGCGGATCGGCGCGACCGCCGCCTATGTCGGCCGGTCGGTGCTGGGCACGGGTGACCTGCTCGACGTCAGCCAGGGCCGCTATTGGAGCCTCGGTGTCTCTGCCGGCCTGCGCTGGCGCAATCTCGATACGACGCTCGGCGTCGACAATCTGACCGACACGGCGGCCAGCCGCTTCGCCTATGGCAACCCCTTCCGGCTGGCGATGCGCGACCAGACGACGCCGCCGCGTCCGCTCAATGTCCGACTCGGCATTACCGCCAACTGGTGAGCATCTGGAAAAGTCTGCGCGCTTCGACTATGTGCGCGGGCCTCCCATGGCAACGAAACTTCCTCTCCCGCCGCGGGTCGGCATGGTGTCGCTCGGCTGTCCGAAGAATCTGGTCGACAGCGAACGCATCCTGACCCAGCTCCGCTCCGACGGCTATCAGATGTCGGCCGATTACGCCGGCGCTGACGTCGTGCTGGTCAACACCTGCGGCTTTCTCGATTCCGCCAAGGAAGAGAGCCTGGAGGCGATCGGCGAGGCGATCAAGGAAAACGGCCGTGTCATCGTAACCGGCTGCATGGGCAAGGAAGCCGAGGCGATCCGCGCCCGCTTTCCCGACGTGCTCGCCGTCACCGGCGCGCATCAATATGAGCAGGTTGTCGAGGCGGTGCATGCCGCGGCGCCCGCCAATCTGTCGCCCTATCTCGACCTGATCCCCGACGCCGGCCTGAAGCTGACGCCGCGGCACTACAGTTATCTCAAGATCTCGGAGGGCTGCAACCATCGCTGCTCCTTCTGCATCATCCCGAGCCTGCGCGGCGACCTCGTCAGCCGTCGCCCGGACGCGATCCTGCGCGAGGCGGAGAAACTGGTCGCCGCCGGCACGCGCGAGCTGCTGGTGATCAGCCAGGACACCAGCGCCTATGGCATCGACATCCGCAAGGAGCCGCGGCTGTGGCAGGGCCGGGAAATCGTGCCGCACATGACCGATTTGGCGCGCGAACTGGGCCGGATCGCGCCCTGGGTGCGGCTGCATTACGTCTACCCCTATCCGCACGTCGACCAGGTCATTCCGCTGATGGCGGAGGGTTTGGTGCTCCCCTATCTCGACATCCCGTTCCAGCATGCCGCGCCGTCGGTGCTCAAGCGCATGAAGCGCCCGGGAAACGACGCCAAGGTGCTGCAGCGCATCCATCAATGGCGCGAGGTCTGCCCGGACATCGCGATCCGCTCGACCTTCGTCGTCGGCTTCCCCGGCGAGACGGAGGAGGACTTCGACTATCTGCTCGACTGGCTCGACGAAGCGCAGCTGGACCGCGTCGGCGCTTTCCGCTTCGAGCCGGTCGAGGGCGCGGCGGCCAACGCTTTGCCCGATCCGGTGCCGGAAGAGGTCAAGGAAGAACGCTACGCCCGCATCATGGAGAAGACCGCGGCGATCTCGGCCGCCAAGCTGCAGGCGAAGATCGGCCGCACGCTGCCCGTCATCATCGACGAGGTCGGCGACGAGGGCGCGACGGGCCGCAGCCAAGCGGATGCACCGGAGATCGACGGCCAGGTCTTCCTGCGCGATGCCGCACATCTCGCGGCCGGGGACATCGTGCCGGTGGTGATCGAGGATGCGGACGAGCACGACCTGTACGGCGTACCCACCGCCTGAGGCGCGAGGCTTACGGATAACAACGTCGCCATTGCGCGCACGCCCGCTTTCTGGTTCCGTGCCGCGATGCTTCGTAGCCTGATCGTCGCCGCCCTCGTCGCGGCGCCCGCCCCCGCCTTCGCGCAAGCGCTCACCCCTGACGAGAATGCGAAGATCGAGAAGATCGTCGCGGACACGCTGCGCGACACGGGCGTGCCCTCGGCCTCGGTCGCCGTGGTCCGCGACGGCCGCATCGTACTCGCCAAGGCTTATGGCAAGCAATCGGAGACGGCGAAGACCGCCGATCCGAAGGCGATGTACCAGATCGCCTCCATCTCCAAGCAATTCACCGCCGCAGCGATCCTGTTGCTGGAGGACGAGGGCAAGCTCAAACTCGACGACCCGGTCAGCAAATACGTCTCCGGCGTGACCGAGGGCGACCGGATCACGATCCGCCAGCTGCTCAGCCACACGTCCGGCCTGCGCGACTATTGGCCGCAGGATTACAGCTTCAAGGCAATGGCGACGCCGGTCACGCCGCGCGAGATCGTCCGGCGCTGGGGATCGGAGCGGCTCGACTTCCAGCCCGGCACGCAATGGCAATATTCCAACACCGGCTATGTCGTTGCCGGCATGATCGTCGAGAAGGTCTCGGGCCAGCCGCTGCTGTCGTTCCTGCAGCAGCGCGTCTTCGCGCCGCTCGGCATCCGCGCGATCGATCAGGACAAGGCGATCGGGCCGGGCTTTCCCCAGGGGTACAAGCGCTATGCGCTCGGCCCCGTCCGCGTCGAGACTCCCGCCGCGCCCGGCTGGCTCTATGCCGCGGGCGAGCTGGCGATGAGCGCCGAGGATCTGGCGAAATGGGACGTCGCCCGGATCAACCGCTCGCTGTTGCCGGCCGACGACTGGCAGGCGCAGGAGACGGAGATCAAGCTGAATGACGGCTCCGGTACCGGCTACGGGCTGGGCGTCGACGTCGGCGTGCGCGACGGCCGACCGATCGTCGAACACGGCGGTGAGGCTGTCGGCTTCCTGTCGGAGAACATCGTCTATCCGAAAGATCGCACCGCCATCGTCGTGCTGACCAACGCCTGGTTCGCCGACGCCCAATCCCGCATCGCCAACGGCATCGCCAAGGTGGTGCTTCCCGCCCCTGCCTCCGCCATTTCCGGCGATGCCGAGGCGCTGACGCAGGCGCGCAAGGTATTCGACCAGCTGCGCGGCGGCACGCTCGATCGCGCGCTGCTGACCGAAGACGCCAATTTCTATTTCACCCCGGCTGCACAAGCGGACTACCGCGCCAGCCTGACGCCGCTCGGCGAGCCGACCGGCTTCACCCAGGTGGGCCGCGCGCGACTGCGTGGCGGCTTCGTCTATCGCGGCTTCCGCGTCTCCTATCCCGACCGCACCTTGTCGATCGCGACCTTCGCGCTGCCCGGCGTCGGCCAGCCGTTCGAACAATTTCTGGTGAGCCCCGCACAATGATCGAGTTCGCGCCGCTGCTGCAGCCGGATCGCGGCCAGTCCGCGCGGGCGATCCATGTCGTCCATCCCGACGCCTATGCCGATTGGCTATCCCACCAACCGGTGCGGGTGCGCACCGCAGTGGCGGCGCACGGCCTGACCGGCAAGGCCGGCGACCGGGCGGTGCTGCCCGGCGAGGCGGCGGACGACTGGGCGATGCTGCTCGTCTGCAACGAACCCCTCGACTCACCCTGGCGGATCGCGTCGCTGGCATCGACGCTGCCGGCGGGGACCTATCGGCTGGCAACCGGGGAAGTCGGCGCTGCGGGGCTCGGCTGGCTGCTCGCCCAGCATCGCTTCGACCGCTACCGCAGCAGCGCGTCGGAGGCCGGCCCCCGCGTCCTGCTGACCACCGAAGCGGCGGCGATCGACGAAACGGTGCGCCTCGCCGCGGCGACCGCGACCGTCCGCGACCTGGTCAACATCGGCG
>JAEWJQ010000232.1 GCA_023386515.1 Pseudomonadota bacterium
GCGCAGGGCAAGACCCTGAAGCTGCAGCTCGGCTACAGCCACGACGTCAACATCGACGTGCCGGAAGGCATCGAGGTGAAGACGCCGGACGCCACCACCGTCGAGATCAGCGGTTCGGACAAGCAGAAGGTTGGCCAGCTGGCCGCCGAGATCCGCCGCTGGCGCAAGCCGGAGCCGTACAAGGGCAAGGGCATCAAGTACGACGGCGAGTTCATCTTCCGCAAGGAAGGGAAGAAGAAGTAATGACCAAGGGTCTCTCTCTGTTCGAGAAGCGCCGTCGGCGCAATCGCACCGCGCTGAAGGCGCGGGCCGGTGGCCGTGCGCGGCTGTCGGTGCATCGTTCGGGCAAGCACATCTATGCCCAGGTGATCGACGACGAGGCGGGCAAGACCGTCGCTTCGGCCTCGACGCTGGAAAAGGGTGCGCGCGACACGTCGGGCGCCAACGTCGCTGCGGCGACCGAGGTCGGCAAGCGCGTCGCGGAAGCGGCGAAGGCGGCCGGTGTCACGCAGGTCGTGTTCGACCGTGGTGGCTTCCTGTTCCACGGCCGCGTCAAGGCGCTCGCCGAAGCGGCTCGTGAAGCCGGACTGGAGTTCTAAAGATGGCTGACGACAACAACGTGCAGCCCGCAGCGGCTGAAGGCGCGCCGCAGGACGCGCAGCAGGGCCTGGGCCAGGGCGGCTTCGGCGGTCCGGGCGGTGGTCGCGGTCCGCGTGGCGGTCGTGGCGGCGGTCGCGGTCCGGGTGGTCCGGGCGGCAATCGTGGCGGCCGTGACGGCAACCGCGGTCGTCGTGACGACCGTCGTGGCGGTCAGGACGATGGCGGCGAAGAGCTGATCGAGAAGCTGGTCCACATCAACCGCGTCTCGAAGACGGTGAAGGGCGGCAAGCGCTTCGGCTTCGCGGCGCTGGTCGTCGTCGGCGACGGCAAGGGCCGGGTTGGCTTCGGTCATGGCAAGGCGCGCGAAGTGCCGGAAGCCATCTCCAAGGCGACCGCTTCGGCGAAGAAGGCGATGGTCCGCGTGCCGCTGCGCGAGGGTCGTACCCTGCACCATGACGGCAACGGCCACTTCGGTGCCGGCCGCGTCACCGTCCGCTCGGCGCCGCAGGGCACCGGCATCATCGCGGGTGGCCCTATGCGCGCCATCTTCGAGAGCCTGGGCGTCGCCGACGTGGTGACCAAGTCGATCGGGACCTCGAACCCGTACAACATGATCCGCGCCACCTTCGAGGCGCTGACCGACCAGACTTCGCCGAAGGCGGTCGCTCAGCGTCGTGGCAAGAAGATCGCCGACCTGCTCGGTCGCGGTGGTGCCGACAAGGGCGTCGCCGAGGCCGAAGCCGCGGCCGTCACGGAGTAACGCACGATGGCGACGATCAAGATCAAGCAGACCGGTTCGCCGATCCGCCGCACCAAGGACCAGCGCGCGACGCTGGTCGGCCTTGGCCTCAACAAGATGCACAAGGTGTCGGAGCTCGAGGATACCCCCGAGGTCCGCGGCATGATCCGCAAGGTCCAGCACATGGTCGAGGTTCAGGGCTAATCGCCCCTACCCGACCTAGTGACAAATACGGGGAAGGGGGCTAACCGGCCCCCTTCCTTTTTCCGATTTTCCACCACCCGGCCTATCGCCGGGAGCGCGACAAAAGCGAAAGCGAGTGGATATCATGAAGCTCAACGAACTCCGCGACAACCAGGGTGCCCGCAAGTCCAAGATCCGCGTCGGTCGCGGCATCGGCTCGGGCAAGGGCAAGACCGGCGGCCGCGGCGTCAAGGGTCAGAAGAGCCGCGAGGGCGTCAGCATCGCCGGCTTCGAGGGCGGCCAGATGCCGCTCCACATGCGTCTGCCGAAGCGCGGCTTCAACAACATCTTCGCCAAGGATTATGCGACGGTGAACACCGGCGCGATCCAGAAGGCGATCGATTCGGGCAAGCTGAAGGCCGAGGGCACGATCGACCAGGCGGCGCTGAAGGCGGCCGGTCTGGTGCGTGGCGGCAAGGACGGCGTCCGTCTGCTCGGCAAGGGCGATCTGACCGCGAAGCTGGCGTTCACCGTCGCCGGTGTCTCCGCCTCGGCGCGCGAGATGATCGAAAAGGCCGGCGGCTCGGTCGACGTGCCGACGATCGTCCCGGCGTCGGAGAAGGCCGCCGCCAAGAAGGGCGTGCAGTACAAGGCCCGCCAGGAAAAGAAGGCGTCGTTCAAGGCGTAAGCCGTTCGCTTCCCGCGTCATGCCGGACTCGGTCCGGCATCCACCGATCCGCAAAAGCCACGTAAGCGGTGTTGGCGGAACGGTGGACCCCGGAACCAGTCCGGGGTGACGAGGCGGGAACGGGCTCACGAGAGCCGACGGACAACGCCGGGCATTAGACAAGGCGCAGCAAGCGCCTATATGAGCGGCGGGGGCGGACACACGCTTACCCGCCGTTTCTGTTTCCAGGACACCGATACGCATGGCATCCGCAGCCGACCAGATGGCGCAAAGCATCAGCCTGGCGAAGTTCGCCCAGGCCACCGACCTCAAGAAGAGGCTTTGGTTTACGATCGGCGCGCTGATCGTCTTCCGCCTGCTCAGCTACGTGCCGCTGCCGGGTATCGACCCGACCGTGCTTGGCCAGCTGTCGCAGCGGACCAGCGGCGGTGTGCTCGACTTCTTCAACACCTTCTCGGGCGGTGCGCTGACCCGCATGTCGCTGATCGCGCTCGGCGTGATGCCTTACATCACCGCCTCGATTGTCGTGCAGCTCGCGACCTCGCTGTCGCCGCAGCTCGCCGCGATCAAGAAGGAAGGCGAATCGGGGCGCAAGAAGCTCAACCAATATACCCGCTACGGCACGGTCGCGCTGACCGCGGTGCAGGGCTATTTCATCGCCGTCGGCCTGGAGGCATTCGGCGCCAGCCAGGGCGTGCAGGCGGTGATCGAGCCGGGCATGACCTTCCGCATCGCGGCGGTCATCTCGCTGATCGGCGGCACCATGTTCCTGATGTGGCTGGGCGAGCAGATCACCAGCCGCGGCATCGGCAACGGCACCAGCCTGATCATCATGGCCGGCATCGTCGCCCATCTGCCGACCACGCTGGTCAATTTGCTTGAGGGCGGTCGGTCGGGATCGATCGACGCGGTGCGCCTGATCGGCATCATCGCAGCGGTCGTGTTCCTCGTCCTGTTCATCTGCTTCATGGAGCGGGCGCAGCGCCGCATCCTGATCCAATATCCCAAGCGCCAGACGCAGCGCGGCATGCAGGCGGATCGCAGCCATCTGCCGCTGAAGCTCAACACCGCGGGCGTGATCCCGCCGATCTTCGCCTCGTCGCTGCTGCTGATGCCGCTGACGATCAGTCAGTTCGCCGGCCAGCATGTCGCGGGCGAGAGCAAATGGGGTGACTTCATCATCACCCTCAACCAGTATCTGCAGCACGGCAGCCCGGTGTATATGGCGCTCTATGCCGCCGGCATCATCTTCTTCTCGTTCTTCTACACCGCCGTCGTCTTCAATCCGGAAGAGACCGCGGACAATCTGAAGCGCTACGGCGGCTTCATCCCCGGCATCCGGCCGGGCAAGAACACCGAGACCTATTTCGATTATGTCCTGACGCGCATCACCGTGATCGGTGCCGCCTATCTGGTCATCATCTGCCTCCTCCCCGAATATCTCGTCTCGGCCCTGTCGATTCCCTTCTATCTCGGCGGCACCAGTCTGCTGATCGTCGTCAACGTGACGATGGACACGGTGACGCAGATCCAGAGCCACCTGCTCGCCCACCAATATGGCGACCTGATCAAGAAGGCGAAGCTGAAGGGCGGACGCCTGCGCTGAGCGGGTCATCGACGGAAAAGGGGATCAACGCGTGAACATCATCCTTCTCGGGCCGCCGGGGGCGGGCAAGGGCACCCAGGCGCAGCGGTTGATGACGACCCGCGGTATGGTGCAGCTGTCCACCGGCGACATGCTGCGCGCCGCGGTCAAGGCAGGCTCGCCCGTCGGCCAGCAGGCGAAGGCGGTGATGGACGCCGGTCAGCTCGTCTCTGACGAGATTGTCTCCGCGCTGATCGGCGAGCGGCTTGATCAGGGCATCGGTGGCGGCGCGATCTTCGACGGCTATCCGCGTACCGCGGCGCAGGCGGCATCGCTCGACGGACTGCTGGAGGAGCGCGACCAGACGCTCGACTTCGTCATCGAACTGGAAGTCGACGAGGCGGCGCTGATCGAGCGTGTCGAGGGGCGCTACACCTGCGCGGTGTGCGGCACCGGCTATCACGATCGGTTCAAGCTGCCCAAGGTGGCGGGCGTCTGCGACGTCTGCGGTTCCACCGAGTTCAAGCGCCGGCCGGACGACAATGCGGCAACCGTGCGCACGCGCATGGCCGAATATCGCGCCAAGACCGCGCCGATCCTGCCGATCTACGAAAGCCGTGGGCTGGTCCATCGCGTCAACGGCATGGCCGACATCGACCATGTCGCCCAGGCGATCGACACGATCCTCGACGGGCGCGGCTGAGCCCGCGGTCGCTTCCGGCATGCGCCTGCTGATCGTGCCGACCAAGCGAACATGACATGTTTTTCATATTGATTTCATCGTGATGGCAGGCATTTCCGCCTAGAGGTCGGAGCCAGGCCGTTCCGGCCGACGCAGTTTCGACAGGATCGGTGCCCGACACTCCCGGGGGTGCCGTGGGGGGCCGGCGGAGAGTTGCTTTCCGCCGGCCTTTTCCGTCATAGGTTGCGGCACGAGGGGAAGGACGCGTGACCCGGAAGATCCTGATCGTCGAGGATGATAGCTCGACCTCCGCTTATCTGGCCAAGGGACTGTCGGAGGCCGGATACACCGTCGAGACGGCGCACGACGGCCGCGACGGGCTGTTCCTGGCGAGCGAAGGCATCTTCGACCTGGTCATCGCCGACCGCATGCTGCCGGGCATCGACGGACTGTCGATGGTGAGCGCGATCCGCGCCGCCGGCATCGCGACCCCGGTGCTGGTCCTGTCCGCGCTCGCCGCCGTCGACGACCGGGTTGACGGGCTCAAGGCCGGCGCGGACGATTATCTGTGCAAGCCCTTCTCCTTCGCCGAACTGTCCGCGCGAATCGAGGCGCTGGTCCGCCGCACGGATCGCGCTGCGGCGGAGCCGACGCGCACCCGGCTGGCGGTCGGCGATCTGGAGATCGACCTGCTCGCCCGGCATGTCACGCGGGCGGGCCGCACGATCCCGCTCGGCGCGCGCGAATTCAACCTGCTCGAGTTCCTTGCCCGCCACGCCGGCCAGGTGGTGACGCGGACGATGATGCTGGAGAAGATCTGGAACTACCATTTCGATCCCGGCTCCAATGTCGTCGACGTGCATATCGGCCGGCTGCGTCGCAAGCTGGAGGACGGCTTCGGTTCGCCGATCCTGCATACCGTGCGCGGCGCCGGCTACCGGCTGGCGGCGGACTGATCGCGCGGCCGGATGATCGTCGCCGCGGATTGGCCGATCGTATGACGGCCCCGGCGCCAACCTCGCGCGGGTTTCGACCATGACCCTTGGCCATGGCATGCGCCTGTCGGTCACCGCGCGCATCGCCCTGCTGTCGATCGCGCTGGCGCTTGTCTCCAATCTCGTCCTCGTCGGCTTCGTCTGGAAACAGACGCACGATGCCGCGATCGGCACGGTGCGACGCGAGACGATCGAGAAGTCCGATGCGATGCGCGCGCTCTATCGCACCGGCGGCATGGCCGCGGTACGCGAGGCGATCGGCGACGGTCGCGCCCCCGGCGACACCTCCCTCCTGCTCGCGGTCTTCGACGCCCGGTCGCGGCGCGTGTTCGGCTATGGTCCCGCCCGGCTCCCCGTTCCCCTGGCGGTCGCCACCTTCCGCGTCGCCGACCTCGACGGTTCGGACGCGACCAGCGACGTCGGCTATGCGCTGCACCGGATCGGTGACGACTGGCTGATCGTCGGACGCAGCCTCGATCTCGTGCAGGCGGAGCAGCGTGCGATCGAGCGAGCGCTGGCGGTCGCCATCCTGCTGTCGCTGTTGCTCGGCATCGGGGCGGGTCTGGTCCTGGCGCAATATGTCGGCACGCGGCTCGGTCGGATCGCGGCGGTGATCGAGGCGGCGGGGGAGGGCGACCTGTCTCGCCGCGTGCCGGTGGGGGGCGGCCATGGCGACGGTTTCGATCGATTGGCCGAACAGCTCAACCGCATGCTCCAAAAGCTGGAGCGCGTCATGGTCGAGCTCCGCGTCGTGACCGACAGCATGGCGCACGATCTGCGCTCGCCGCTCGCCCGGCTGCGTACCAAGACGGAACAGGCGGTGCTGATCGCCGATCCGGCGCAACGCGAGGCGGCGCTCGGCGGCCTGTTGGTCGAGACGGATCTGGTGATGCGGATGCTGACCATGGTCATCGAGATCAGCCGGTCCGAATCGGTCTCGCGCGATCGCTTCACCCTGGTCGAGCCGCTCGAACTGATCGAGGAGATCGCCGATCTGTACGGTCCGGTGGCCGAGGAGGCAGGCTGGGCGTTCACCGTGGCGATCGACGCCGAGCCGCCGGCGATGCCGCTGCATCGCGAGTTGCTCAGCCAGGCGATCACCAATCTGATCGACAATGCGCTGAAACATGCCGCCGCGGGCCGGCAATTGATGCTGCGCCTGAGCGGCGATGCGACGCAGATCGCCATCCAGGTCGAGGATCGCGGTGGTGGCATCGCCGAGCAGGATCGCGCCCAGGCGCTGAAGCGGTTCGGGCGGCTGGATGCGGCGCGGACGACGCCGGGCGCCGGATTGGGCATGGCGCTGATCGAGGCGGTGGCGCGATTGCACAACGGCCGGTTCGAACTCGCCGACAACACGCCGGGGCTGATCGCGCGCATCGTTTTGCCACGCTGACCCGACGTCGCCGAATTTGGTCGCGCTTTCCGGGCGATTGGCAGTTAACCGTTTGTCAGGGCGCCGGGATTAGGCTTTGCGCGACAGTGCGGCCGGGGGGCCGCGGGGGCTTTGGACCGTTAGCGGGAAGAAGGGGCATCATGCTCGGTGCGATCGTTTTCACTTATGGGATGCTGACCAGTTTCGTGTTGCAGGGGGCGTCGCGCAACCGTCGACTGCAACGGGCGAATCCCCCGATGCTCGAATATATCGGTTACGTGCTGTGCGGCCTGTCTGCCGGCCTGTCGGCGATGCTGCTGCTGATGGCGCTGACCGCACCCGGCACGATCGTCCTGCAATGATCGGGCGCGATCGCCGGCGCCGCTGAGCGGCCGGCGGTCGCCCCGGCGCATTCGCCGTCCTGCTATGCGCGTCGCGCAAGAGCGCCCTTGCGTCTTGGCGTCTGCGCGGCGGTATGAAAGAAGGTAAAACCGGCGGCCTTGTGCCTGCAAACGGGCGATGATGCCGGACCGCCGTGGGCGCAGCGTTCAGGCGGCGCGGCGGGTTTCCAGGGCGGCATCGATCCGCGCGATCAGTTCGACCAAATCAGGCGCGCGCCACGGACCGGCCTGCGCCGGCAGCGGCGACTGCATCTTGGTGGCGATACGACGGCTGGCGATGAGCGAGTCGGGCATGCGGTATCTCATTCAGTGAACCAGCGTTTTCTGCCGCCACCCGCCTAAAGAATGGTTAATGCGGCATGGAGGGGCTTTTCCGGACGATCGTGGGTGGCCGCGGGCCTTGCCGTCGCGGGGTAGGGGCGCCACGTCGGACAGCATGGACCCGCTGTCGCTCTTCGGCCTGTTCGCCATTCTGTTCATGCTGCTCTGCTATCTGATGGAGGCGCGTTCGCCCTGGTGGACGCTGGGCTTCGCCTTCGGGTGCCTACTGAGTTCCTGCTACGGCTTCCTGCAGGGCGCTTGGCCGTTCGGCGCGGTGGAACTATTATGGACGGCGATTGCGCTACGCCGCTGGTGGCAGGGGCTGGCGAAGCTGCGCACAGCGGAACCGATCGCTTGACACGACGTTTGCGCGCGCCTACCTGCCTGTCCTTCCGAAACACCGGTCCCGGCGGCGCTGTCTGGCGCGCGCCGCGCGCGTGCGTATCAGGGTCGGTGGCGGTTCGGATGTAATGCGACGAGATGGGGGCCGTGCGGCCATGCCGACCCCTGTGGAGCAAGGAGAAACGTTTCATGGCACGTATCGCGGGTGTCAATCTCCCGACCAACAAGCGCGTGGTGATCGCGCTGACCTATATCCACGGCATCGGCCCGGCTAAGGCGAAGGAAATCACCGGCAAGCTGAACATCGCCGCGGAGCGTCGCGTGCAGGACCTGAGCGATCAGGAAGTGCTGCAGATCCGTGAGACGATCGACGCCGACCACACGGTCGAGGGTGATCTTCG
>JAEWJQ010000261.1 GCA_023386515.1 Pseudomonadota bacterium
CTACCCGCCTGCGCGGGGATGACGGGCGGGGTGCGATGAGCGACCCCATGATCCGGCCCGGCGACGCTGC
Organism: Pseudomonadota bacterium; assembly: GCA_023386515.1. Next base: position 71 of record JAEWJQ010000261.1, read on the forward strand.
CGACCAACTCCCCTCCCGCCTGCGGCAAGGGCCGGGGGGGGGCATATTCCCCGACGCGCTGCCTGACGACCATGCCCCCACCGATCCCGTCGCCGTGCCGATGGTCGCCATTCCCTATGCCTTCGCGCGACGGCATGGCGTCGTGCTTCAACCGCATGAGCCCGACACGCTGCCCGCGGTCGCACTACGCGAGGGGGCGGACCCGCGCGCGCTGATCGAGGTGCGCCGCTATCTCGCACGGCCGTTCACCGTTGCGACGGTGGCGCCCGCCGCGTTCGATCGCCTACTCTCCGATGCCTATGCGATGGATGGGCAGGCGACCGCGATGGCGGCGGTCGGCATGGGTGACGAGCTCGACCTGCTCGCGGAAGGCTTGCCCACCGCGGAGGACTTGCTCGACACCGCCGACGATGCGCCGGCGATCCGCCTCATCAACGGCATCATCGCCGATGCCGCCCGCAATGGCGTCTCTGACATCCACATCGAGCCCTATGAGACGGGGTTGGTCGTCCGCATGCGGATCGACGGCGTGCTGCGCGAAACCTTGCGCATGCCGCCGCACGTCGCGCCGGTCGTGGTCAGCCGCATCAAGGTGATGGCGCGGCTCGACATCGCCGAGCGGCGCGTGCCGCAGGACGGGCGCATGGGCCTGACGCTGGGCGGCAAGCTGCTCGACGTGCGTGTCTCGACGCTGCCGAGCCGCGCGGGCGAACGCGTCGTTCTGCGTATCCTCGACAAGGAGAATGCCGGCATCGACCTCGACGCCTTGGGCATGGACGAACAGATGATCGGCCTGCTCCGCCATGCGCTGACCGAGCCGAACGGGATCATCCTCGTCACCGGTCCGACCGGCTCGGGCAAGACGACGACGCTCTACGGTTCCTTGCGCCTGCTCAACGACGGCAGCCGCAACATTCTGACGGTCGAGGATCCGGTCGAATATGCCGTCGAGGGCGTCGGCCAGACGCAGGTCAACGCCAAGGTCGGTTTGACCTTCGCCGCGGGCCTGCGCGCGATCCTGCGGCAGGACCCTGACGTGGTGATGGTGGGTGAAATCCGCGATCGCGAGACGGCGGAGATTGCGGTGCAGGCGTCGCTTACGGGCCATCTCGTGCTGTCGACGGTGCATACCAACGACGCGGTGGGCGCGATCACGCGGATGCGCGACATGAAGGTGGAGCCATTCCTGCTCGCCTCGACGCTGCGCGCGGTGATCGCGCAGCGGCTGGTGCGGCGGATGTGCGAGCATTGCCGGCGGCCGGCGCGGGCCGTTGACGGCGTCGCGCCGCTGCTCGGAATCAAGCCGGGCAAGACGGTGTTCGAGGCGGTCGGCTGCGAGCGCTGCAACCACACCGGCTATCGCGGCCGGATCGGCGTGTTCGAAGGGGTGCGCGTCGACGAGACAATCCGTCGCCTGATCAACGACGGCGGCGACGAAGCGGCGATCGCGGCCCACGCCTTCCAGAACAGCCCTAGCCTGACGCAGTCGGCCAAGGCGCTGGTCAAGGCGGGGCTGACGACGGCGGAGGAAGCGGTGCGCGTGACGCGCCGCGATGCGGACGATGCGTAGCACGTGGCAAATCCTCCCCGCTTGCGGGGAGGGGGGCCGCCGCGACGCGGTGGTGGAGGGGTGCTTCCCCCGTCGATGTGCTGTGGGGAGAGCCCCCTCCGTCACGGCTTCGCCGTGCCACCTCCCCGTTCCGGGGAGGATGTGATGGATTTCGACTATGTCGCGATCAACACTCGCGGGGCCGAACAGCGCGGCCACGTCGCGGCGCCCGACCTCGACGCCGCGCGCGCATCGCTCGACCGCCGGCGGCTGTTCGTCGTCCGTATCGAGCCCGGTAGCGCGCCGGCCACCAAATCACGCCCGTTGTTCGGCTTGCAGCTCGGCCGACCGAGGATGAGCGGTAAGCAGCTGACCCTGTTCACCCGACAGCTCGCGACGCTCAACCGCGTCTCGCCGCTTGAGGAATCGCTGCGAACGATCACCCGCCAGACCGAGCAGGACAGCGTTCGCGGCATCGTCGCCGCGGTCCATGCCGGTGTCGTCGAGGGACGGCGGCTGGCCGATTCGATGGCGCGCGAGCCGAAGAGCTTTCCACCGCTTTATCGTGCGATGGTGGCCGCCGGCGAAAGCTCGGGAAGCCTGCCCACTATCCTCGATCGGCTCGCGGCCTTGCTGGAGCGGCAGGCAGAGATCCGTGGCAAGCTGATCACCGCGCTCGCCTATCCGACCATTCTCGCGGTGGTCGCACTCGGCGTCGTCACCGCGCTGATGATGTTCGTCGTGCCGCAAGTGGTCGAACAATTCGACACGGTCGGCCAGCAATTGCCGCTGCTGACGCGGATCGTCATCGCCGTGTCGGACCTGCTGGTCGGCTGGTGGTGGCTGATGGCGCTGGTCGCCGCGGCGATCGCCGGGGGCATCTGGTTCGCCTTGCGCGATCCGACGCTGCGCCTCGCCTTCGACACGCGTCTGCTCCGCATCCCGTTGCTCGGTCGGTTGTTGCGCGACCTGCATGCCGCACGGATGGCGCGGACGCTGGGGACGATGGTCGCCAGCCGCCTGCCGCTATTGGAGGGGCTGGCGCTCACCGCCTCGACCATCCACAACCGCCGGCTCCGCCTTGCCAGCGACGAGATCGTCGATGCGATACGCGGCGGCGGCAGCCTGTCGGCCGCGATGCGTCGATCGGGGGTCTTTCCGCCACTGCTGACCTATCTCGCCGCGAGTGGCGAGGCGGCGGGACGGCTCGACGAGATGCTCGAGCGCGCCGCCGACTATCTGGAGCGCGAGTTCGACCGGTTCACCGCCACCGCGCTATCGCTGCTCGAACCGGCGATCATCGTCGTGATGGGCGGCATCGTCGCCACCATCGTGCTATCCATCCTGTTGCCGATCCTCCAGCTCAATACGCTGGCGGGACAATGAGGAAGTAATATGCGTCCCGATCCCCAGAAGCGCCGGAAGCGCGAAGCCGGTTTCACGCCCGTTCGGCGCCCGGCCGAACACGGCTTTACTTTGGTCGAGTTGATGGTCGTCATCGTCATCATCGGCCTGCTCGCCACCATCGTCGCGCTCAATGTGCTGCCGTCCGGCGACAAGGCGCGGGTGGAAAAGGCCAAGGCCGACATCAGTCAGATCGAGGGCGGGCTGGAGCTGTATCGTCTGCAGATGTCGACCTTCCCGACGACGACGCAGGGTCTGCAGGCGCTGGTCACCGCACCCGCCGGCGTCGACGCCTCGCGCTACCAGCGCGGCGGCTATCTCAAGAAGCTGCCCAACGATCCCTGGGGTCGCCCCTACAATTATGCCTCGCCCGGCCAGCATGGCGAGGCGGACGTCTGGACCTATGGCGCCGACGGCAAGGAAGGCGGCGAGGGCATCGATGCCGACATCGGCTCCTGGCAGTGATGACGCCGACCCGGGCGTAGTCTGCGTGCGGCAAAGCGCCGGTTATGGCGTTCTGCGCGCGCCGCGTTCCCCCGAACACGGCTTCACGTTGGTCGAGCTGATGGTCGTGGTGGTGGTGATCGCGGTGGCAGCGTCGGTCGCGATGTTCGCCATGCCGGACCCGCGCGGCCGGCTGGCGGACGAGGCGGCACGGTTCAGCCTGCGCGCGCGGGCCGCGCACGACGCCGCGATCGTCGAGGGGCGGGCGGTCAGCCTGTGGATCACCCCCGCCGGCTATGGCTTCGACCGCCGGGTGGAGGGCACGTGGCTACCCATGGCGGACAAGCCGCTGCGCGTAACCCGCTGGAACGACGGGACGCTGGCGCGGATCGACGGCGCGACCGGCGGGCGGTTGCGCGTGACCTTTGACCCGACGGGCCTGGCCGACCGTTCTGCTCAGGTCGTGCTCAGCCGCGGGCAGGCGCGTGCGGTGATCGATATGGCGGCGGACGGTAGCGTGCGGGTCGCAGGGTGATGCGTTGCGCGCCCCGTCCAGCATCGTCATCGCCGGCACCGGGGAAACCGTGGCAGGCCCACGGGACGATCGCGCTCGAGATGCGCGCCAGACTGAAGCTCCGTGGTCGTCCGGACGGCGCGGGGGCGGGCGAGTACGGCTTTACCCTGATCGAGATCATGGTGGCGGTGGCGGTGTTCAGCCTGGCCGTGCTCGCGCTCGTACGACTGGAGAGCGCCACGATCCGCGGCGCGACGATCCTCGACGATACCCTCGTCGCCAATCTGGTCGCCCGCAATGTCGCCAACGAGGCGCTGACCGAAGGCCGCGTGCCGACGCTCGGACGCAGCGCCGGGGTGGAAACCAACGCCGGTCGCGCCTGGCGCTGGGTGCGCGACGTGCGGCCGACCGGCAATCCCCGCATCGTCCGCATCGACGTCGCCGTCGCCGACCGGCGCGGCGTGCCGATCGGCCGCGCCACCGCGGTACGTCCGCCGGACGCCCAGCCATGAGCGCCGCCCGTCGCAACCCGACCGAT
>JAEWJQ010000271.1 GCA_023386515.1 Pseudomonadota bacterium
CCAGAAGATCGTCGCGATCGACGACTGTCTCGCTTTCTGCGGCGGCATCGACATGACCGCGGAACGCTGGGACACGCGCGCGCACCGCGACGACGATCCCGGCCGTCGCCTGCCCTCGGGCAAGCTCTACAAGCCGTGGCACGATGCGACGACCGCGATCACCGGGCCGGCGGCGGTCGCGCTCGGCGAGCTGGCGCGCAGCCGCTGGCAGGTCGCGACGGGCGTGACGCTGGCGCCGATCACCGGCAGCCACGCCTGCTGGCCCACGTCGCTCGACGCGCATTTCGAGGACGTGACGATCGGCATCGCGCGGTCCAAGCCGGAGATGCCCGGCGAGGCGGCGATCACCGAGGTCGAGGCGCTGTTCCTCGATCAGATCCGCAGCGCGCAGCGGCATATCTATTGCGAAAGCCAGTATTTCGCCTCGCGCCGCATCGCCGAGGCGATCGCCGCGCGGCTCGACGAGCCGGACGGCCCCGAGGTGGTGATCGTCAACCCCGATTCGGCGCAGGGCTGGCTGGAGCCATTGGCCATGGATACGGCGCGTGCCCGCCTCGTCGAGGCGCTGCACCGCCACGACCGCCACGGACGGCTGCGGCTCTACCATCCCTTCACCCGCGGCGGCGCTCCGATCTATTGCCACGCCAAGATCACGGTGATCGACGATCGGCAGCTGCGCATCGGCTCCGCCAACATCAATAACCGCTCCCTGCGTCTTGATACCGAATGCGACGTCGTGCTCGACGCGACGGACCAGCGGCCGGAGCTGCGCGCGACGATCGCCGCAGTGAGAGACGACCTGATCGCCGAACATCTCGACATTCCGGCCGAGCGGGTGACGCAGGTGATGGCGGAGACGGGGTCGCTGATCGCGACGATCGAGCGGCTGAGCGGGCCCGGACGATCGCTCCGCCCCTATCGCGTGCCGGACCTGCCCGCGGTCGAGAAATGGCTCGCCGACAACGAGGTCCTCGACCCGGAAGGACCGTCGGAGATGTTCGAGCCGCTGGCGCAGCGCGGGCTGTTCCGCGGTCGGTTGCGGCTGGGCCGGTCCTGACAAAGCCCCCACGGTGCTGCGCAGGCAGGAGCCCGGCGCAACGGCGCCAACCGACTAACGCAGCGGGACGATCACTTCGTCAGGATGCGCGACGTTGAGTTCCTTGCGCACCATCTCGTCGACCATGTCCGGATTGGCGTGATCGGGATCGAGCAGCGCGACGCGGTTCTTCAGCACGGTACGCCGCTGGTCGAGCGCGGCATATTGCTTCTCGCGCTTCGCCAGCTGCCGCTTGTAGTCGCCATAGGCGAGCATCCCGTTCGGCCCGAGCACCGCATAGGCGCCGAAGAAGGCGAGAATGGTGAAGCCGAGCGCCGGCAGCGCGGCGCGGCGCATCGTCTTGCGAAAGGAGGAAGGTTTTGCGCGCGCCATGGTCATCATCCTGATTCGCTGCGAGTCTCAGGTCAAGCGCAGAACGCAGAATGGTCGTTTCTTTTCCCCGCGCGCGGAAGGAGGCCAGCGAAACCGATGGAGGGGGCCCTCCGCGACCTGCGCCGCGGAGAGCTCCCCCGTCACCCCTATCGGGCTGTCACCTCCCCGCGCCGGGGAGGCGTGGGTCAGCCGCGCAGGACGCTGCGGCCGGCGTAGCGGGCAACCGAGCCCAGCTCTTCCTCGATGCGGATCAGCTGGTTGTACTTGGCGAGCCGGTCCGACCGCGCGAGCGAGCCGGTCTTGATCTGCCCGCAATTGGTGGCGACCGCGAGGTCGGCGATCGTCGCATCCTCGGTCTCGCCCGACCGATGGCTCATCACGGCGGTGTAGCGCGCGCGCTGCGCCATGTTCACCGCCTCCAGCGTCTCGGTCAGCGTGCCGATCTGGTTGACCTTGACCAGCAGCGAATTGGCATAGCCACCCTCGATGCCGCGCTTCAGGCGCTTCGGATTGGTGACGAACAGGTCGTCGCCGACCAGCTGGACCATGTCGCCGACGAGGTCGGTGAGCGCCTTCCATCTCTCCCAATCGTCCTCGCTCATGCCGTCCTCGATCGAGAAGATCGGATAGCGGCGGGTCAGGTCGGCGAGATATTCGGCCATCGCGCCGCTCTCCAGCACCTTGCCCTCGCCGGAAATGTTGTAGCGGCCGTCCTTATAGAATTCGGTCGCGGCGCAATCGAGCGCCAGCATCACGTCGTCGCCCGGCGTGTAGCCCGCCTTCTCGATGCTCTGCATGATGAAGCCGAGCGCTTCCTCGGTGCTGGCGATGTTAGGCGCGAAGCCACCCTCGTCGCCGACGCCGGTGGCGAGTCCCTTGTCATGCAGCGCCTTCTTCAGCGTATGGAAGATTTCCGAACCACAGCGCACCGCCTCGACGATGCTGTCCGCGCCGACCGGCACGATCATGAATTCCTGGAAATCGATCGGATTGTCGGCATGCTCGCCGCCGTTGATGATGTTCATCATCGGCACCGGCAGCACGTGCGCCGACACGCCGCCGACATATTTGTACAGCGGCAGCCCGCGCGCATCCGCCGCCGCCTTGGCCGCGGCCAGGCTGACGCCGAGGATCGCATTGGCCCCCAGCCGCCCCTTGTTCTCCGTGCCGTCCAGCTCGATCATCTTGGCGTCGAGTTCGGCCTGGTCCTCGGCGTCATAGCCGACCAGAGCCTCGGCGATCTTGTCGTTGACCGCATCGACGGCACCGTCGACGCCCTTGCCGCCCCAGCGGCTCTTGTCGCCATCGCGTCGCTCGACCGCCTCATGCGCACCGGTCGAGGCGCCCGACGGCACCGCGGCCCGACCGAAGCTGCCGTCCTCCAGCAGCACGTCCACCTCGACGGTGGGGTTGCCGCGGCTGTCGAGGATCTGCCGGCCGTGGATGTCGATGATTGCGGTCACGTAACGATGCTCCTACCTTTGGGGCGAGGTACGGGCCGGCCTCTACCCCGGCCGCTGCACAGCGGCAATCTCCTTGGCGATCAGGGAACCGCCGTCTGGCGGGGCGGGTTGAGACGGTCGAACAGAGAAAGGGATCGTCATGTCCGACACCGACGCACTGCCGATGACCGACGGCGATATCACGCCGCCCGCGACGACCGGTTTCACCCCCGCCGCCCCGTTGAAGGACAGCGGTGTCGAGTTCGATCCGGCCGGCGCGCAGAGCCGCACCGATCAGGCCAAGCAGACGATCAAGGATCAGGCCGGCAAGATCGGCGGCCAGGCGAGCGACCGCATCCGTACGCTCGCCGATACCGGCAAGGAAAAGGCGGGCGGCGCGCTCGACCAATTGTCGCAGATGATCGGTGATGCCGCCGGCCAGGTCGATGAGAAGCTCGGCGCGCAATATGGCGATTATGCCCGTCAGGCGGCCGGCGCCGTGTCGCGCCTGTCCGATCAGGTCAAGGGCAAGGACGTCGACGACTTGCTCGAGGACGTGCGCGGCTTCGTGCGGCAGAGCCCCGGGATCGCGATCGGCGTGGCGGCGGCGCTCGGCTTCGCGGCGGCGCGGCTGATCCAGTCCGGCATCGACGACCAGCGGGGCTGATCCGCTTGGCACAGGGGGCGGAACAACCGATGGTGCAGGATGAAGGCATCGCCGAGCTCGTCAGCCAGCTGGTCGACGACGCGCGCGGACTGGCCGGTGCGGAAATCGCCCTGGTCAAGGCGCGGGTAGGTGAACGGGTCGCCGCCTATCGCAGCGCGGTCATCCTGTTCGTCATTGCCGGTGTGCTCGCGCTCGCCGCGCTGGTGGCGCTGCTCGTCGGGCTGATCATGAGCCTGGCGACGCTGATCGGCCCGGGACTCGCGACCGCCGCCGTGACGGTGACCGTCTTCGTCATCGCCGCCGTGCTTGGACTGATCGGGAAGAGCCGCCTGTCGCCGGCGGGAGCGGCGAAATGAGCGCGCCGCTGGAGCCATCCGCCCGTCTCGCCGCGGCGGAAGTCGACGTCGCGGCGGCGCGGGCCCGTTTCAACAGCACCCTGTCACGACTGCAGGTCAAGCTCGACCCCCGCACCCTCACCCGCCAGGCGGCGCGCGAAGTCGTCGACAAGGGCGGCGCAGCCGCGGTCGCGGGGATCGAAACGGCGCGGCGCAATCCTGGCGCGGTCGCCGGCGCGACCGCCGTCGCCGGGCTGTTCCTGGCCCGCCATCGCATCGCCCGGCTGTTCGGCCGTGGCCACACCGACTGACTTCATGCGGAAACACTAGGAAGGATCGACAATGGCAGACATCCACGACACGGCGACGAAGGCGCACGCCAAGGCCGATGACGCCGCCCACCGCGCCGCGGCGGCGGTCGAGTCCAACCCGCTCGGCATCCTGTTCGGCGGCCTGGCGATCGGCGCGATCGCCGGCACGCTGATCCCGCGCTCGGCAAAGGAGAAGGAGCTGCTCGCACCGGTCGGGCGGACGCTGGCAGAGCGCACCCGCTCCGCGGTCAAGGCCGCGCGTGAGGCCGGCTATGGCGAGCTCGACCAGCGCGGGCTGACCAAGGATGCGGCGCGCGATCAGGTCAAGTCGTTGTTCCAGAACATCGTTCAAGCCGCGCAAAGCGCCGGAACCGCGGCCGCGCGCTCCGCGACCAGCAAGGGCTGATCGCCGACGGGGCGCGGCGGTCGGTCGCATCGCCCGCCCCCTTCAATATTGCGCTGCAACAGGCTAGAGGGCGCGGCATCCCCTTTCCAGCCAGGAATGTCCCATGAGCAAGCTTCACCTCGTCTTCGGCGGCCGCGTCACCGATCCGCGCCCGCTGGACTTCGCCGATCCGTCGGCGCTCGAGGTGGTCGGCATCTTCCCGGATTATGCGAGCGCCGAAAAGGCGTGGCGCGCCGCGGCGCAGCGGACCGTCGACGATGCGGAGATGAAGTTCGTGGTGGTCCACCTCCACCGGCTGCTCGAGCCGGACCTCGTCGCGCCGACTGCCTGAGACGATCGGTTGGGAGCCGGGCCGCCGACGTGCTGCGCTTTATCGGAACGACCGGCCACCGACTTCGTGCCGCCGTGGCTGCACGGCGCGCGAACGTCACGCTATCTGGCGTTCTGCCATTTCAAAGTCGAGCGCGCCACGGAACAGTTACATGAGCCGAGTGGCATGCGGCGACGCATCAAGGCCGCCTCGCACCAGACCATGGCTGTGGCTTAGGGGGCGGCATCGCCTTCGCCGGCACGGCCCCCTGTCGAAAGGGGCTGCACGCTGCGCAGCCCCGCACCCCATCAGATGAACTCGACCATCGACACCAGATAATAGCGGTCGCCGGCCGGCACCGACACCTCGACCTCGTCTTCGACCTTGCGGCCGATCAGGGCGCGGCCCAGTGGCGAATTGTAGCTGATCCGGCCGGTCTTGGCGTCCGCCTCGGTCTGGCCGACGATCTGGTAGCGGACGGGCTTGTCGTCCTCGTCCATCAGCGTCACGGTCGCACCGAACACGATCTTGTCACCCGACAGATCCTTGGGATCGATGATCTGGGCGCGGCTCAGCTTGTCCTCGATGTCGGCGATCGATGCCTCGATCTGGCCCTGACGTTCCTTGGCGGCGTGATATTCCGCATTTTCCGACAGGTCGCCGTGCGCGCGCGCTTCCTCGATCGCGTCGACGATCAGGGGACGTTCCTCTTTCAGACGCTTCAGGTCCTGGGTGAGCTTGTCATAGCCCTCCTGGAGCATCGGCATCTTTTCGACGGTCGCCATATCTTCGTGTCCCCAATTCACTTCGCCCCCGCGCGGGCCTTGTCGCCGGCCCGCCCGCACATCACGCCATTATGTCGGAGGATCACACGTGCGACTGCGAATAGTAGGATTGCAGCGGCCGTACTTCAAGGGAGCCGGTGCCGATCGCCTTCGCCACCTGGACGCTGGCCGGCGCGGTGGTGAAATAGGGGATCTTCTGGCCCAGCGCCGCCTGGCGGATCGGCTTGGAATCCTTGAGCGACTGCCACCCTTCCGTGGTGTTGAAGATCAGCGTCACCTCGCCGTCCATGATCCGGTCGAGGATGTGCGGCCGGCCCTGCGCGACCTTGTTGACCTTCTCCACCTCGATGCCGGCACGGGTCAGATAATCCGCGGTGCCGCCGGTGGCGAGGATGTGGAAACCGCGCGCGACGAGGTCCCGCACCGCCGGGACGATATGCGGCTTGTCGGTGTCCTTGACGCTGACGAAGGCGGTACCGCCGGTCGGCAGCACGGTGCCGGCGCCGAGCTGCGACTTCATGAAGGCGGTGGTGAAGTCCGGGTCGATGCCCATCACCTCGCCCGTCGACTTCATCTCCGGTGACAGCACCGGGTCGATGCCAGGGAAGCGATTGAAGGGGAAGACCGCTTCCTTGACCGCATAATGT
>JAEWJQ010000329.1 GCA_023386515.1 Pseudomonadota bacterium
CGGTAGCGGGTGCCGGCGAGCAGCGCGCCCATGTCGAGGCTGTAGATCACCGCCTCCTTGAGCACGTCGGGCACCTCGCCCTCGACGATCTTGCGCGCCAGGCCTTCCGCGATCGCGGTCTTGCCGACGCCGGGATCACCGACATAGAGCGGGTTGTTTTTGCTGCGGCGGCACAGGATCTGGATCGTACGGTCGACCTCCGGCCCGCGGCCGATCAGCGGATCGACCTTGCCGATCTTCGCCTTCTCGTTGAGATCGACGGTGAACTGCTTGAGCGCGCTTTCGCCCTTGCCCTTGTCGGCGGCGACCTTCGGCTTCTCCTCCTCGGCACCCTTGGGAGGCGTCGCCTCGTTCGCCTGGGCGCCCTTGCCGACGCCGTGGCTGATGAAGCTGACCGCATCGAGACGGCTCATGTCCTGCTGCTGCAGAAAATAGACGGCATAGCTCTCGCGCTCGCTGAACAAAGCGACAAGCACGTTGGCGCCGGTCACCTCGTCGCGGCCCGACGATTGGACGTGCAGGATGGCGCGCTGGACGACGCGCTGGAACCCGCTGGTCGGCGACGGGTCGGTCGCGGCATCGACCTTCAGCGCATCGAGTTCGGTATCGAGATAATGAGCGACGGTGGTCTTCAGATCGCCGAGATCGACGTTGCAGGCCTCCATCACTTTCGACGCATGTTCGTCGCCGATCAGCGCCAGGAGCAGATGCTCCAGCGTCGCATATTCGTGGCGGCGGGACGACGCGGCCTCGAGCGCCTTGTGCAGCGTGGTCTCGAGCGCGGGGGCGAAGGATGGCATTCAGCTTACTCCAGTCGGGCCACGGTGGATCGCCGGGCCCTTTCCACCAATGTCGGTATTATGGGGCGTTCCATCAACCATCCGGGTAGCGGGCCGATGCCGGTGCGACCGGCGGGGGCGATACCCGGCTGCGTCATCGCCGAAATAGGGCGTCGGCACTGGCGCGGTGGTCAACGGCGCGCCGCATATGCGTCCGGGTCCGCTCGATCTCCGCAGCCAGCGCGGTGATCCGCGCCTCCAACTCGGCGACCGACAGCGGATCGAGGTCCTGCCGGTGCAGTTCGGCCAGCGCGTCATTGGGACGAGAAGGGCGGTCGTCCAGTTCCATGATCCTGGCAACGTTGACCCGCGGCCGTGCGATGTCAATAAGCTGAAGGCCGCCCCACCAATAGGATGCGACCGGATGAGCGATCTTCCCCAGACGATGCAGGCGATCGATCCGGCCGAGCCCGGCGGCCCGGAGGTGTTACGCCTGGTCGAGCGGCCGGTGCCGCAGCCAGGTCCGGGCGAGGTGCTGATCCGCGTTGCCGCGGCGGGGGTCAACCGGCCCGACGTGCTGCAGCGCCAGGGCAACTATCCCCCGCCGCCGGGCGCGCCGTCGATACCCGGCCTGGAGGTCGCCGGCACGATCGCCGCACTGGGCGAGGGGGTGGACACGCTCTCCGTCGGCGAGAAGGTCTGCGCCCTGCTCGCCGGCGGCGGCTATGCCGAATTCGCCACCGTCGCGGCGGGGCAATGCCTTCCGGTCCCCGACGGGTTGGAGATGTACGAAGCGGCCGCCCTGCCGGAGACATTGTTCACCGTCTGGACCAATCTGTTCGAACGCGCCTTCGCCAGCCAGGGCGACACGGTACTGGTCCATGGCGGTACCAGCGGCATCGGCACCACCGCGATCGCTCTCGGCAAGCTGTTCGGCCTGACCGTCATCGTCACCTGCGGCGACGCCCGCAAATGCGCGCGGGCCCTGGAACTGGGCGCGGACCATGCGATCGACTATCGCGAGCAGGACTTCGTTGAGGAGGTGCGCCGGATCACCGACGGCCGCGGCGTCGCGATCGTGCTCGACATGGTCGGCGGCGATTATGTCCCGCGCAATATCGCCTGCCTCGCCGAGGACGGTCGGCACGTGTCGATCGCGGTGCAGCGCGGCGCCCACGCCACCGTGCCGCTGTTCGAGATCATGCGCCGGCGGCTGACGCTAACCGGATCGACGCTGCGCCCCCGCGATGCGGCGTTCAAGTCGCTGGTCGCCGACGAGATCCACCGCCACGTCTGGCCGCATGTCGAGGCAGGGCGGCTTCGCCCGGTGATCGACCAGATCTATCCGCTCGGCGAGGCGGCGGCGGCCCATGCCCGGATGGAAGCGGGCGACCATGTCGGCAAGATCGTGCTGACGCTCTGACCGGAACGGCGCAAGGTCATTTCGCGACCGGATCGAACCGCTGTGCAGCGCGTTGAAAGCCGGTTGGAAAAGAGGAGAGGGGATGCGGCCCTGGCGGTTGGGCGCGACTGTGGTCGCGATGGCGGTATCCTGCCCCTGCGCTGCGCAAAGCGCGCGCGACATCCTGACCCAGGCGTCCTTCGCCGATCGGGACCCCGACGATGCGCTCAAGAAGGTCGTGCAGGCGCAGGCGCTGACCAGCGCGCAGCTACGCCGCGATCCGGGCGACCGCGAGGCGCTTCTGATGCAGGCGACGGCTCTGGGATATCGCGCCAAGCTGACCGGCAGCCGCACCGACGCCGTGGGCGCACGCCACGCCTTCGAGGCGCTGGTCGCACGCGATCCCCGCAATGCGGAGGCACAATTGGGTTTCGGTGCCTGGCACATGGGGGCGATCGCCAAGGTCGGCCGTATGGTCGGCCGTGCCTTGCTGGGCGCGCAGAAGCCGGTGGCCTTCGCCGCGCTCGACCGCGCGGTGGCGCTTGGGGGCGATCGCGCCCTGTTCCCGGGGCTGGCCGCGTTGCTGCGACTCCAGGCTGACCCTGCCGATCCACGCGGTCGTCAATTGGCGGAAGTGGCGGCGCGGGCCGGCGGGGCGACGCCGCTCGACCGGCTGATGC
>JAEWJQ010000047.1 GCA_023386515.1 Pseudomonadota bacterium
AGGTGGCGCTCGACACGCCGGTCCATTACGTTCTGCCGGAGTTCCGCGACACCGGCGTCTACAACGGCGGCGGCGCCGGCGTGCCCTTCGCCACCCGACCGGTCGCCGAGCCGATGCGGATGCTCGACCTGCTCCGCCACACCGCCGGCTTCACCTACGGCTTCCAGAACCGCTCGAACGTCGACGCCGCCTATCGCGAGTCGCGGCTGGAAAGCTGGCACGGCAATCACGACCTCGACGGCTTCGTCGCCGCGCTCGGCGCATTGCCGCTCGAATTCGCGCCCGGCGAGGGCTGGAATTACTCGGTGGCGACCGACGTGCTCGGCGCGGTGATCGAGCGCCTATCCGGCGAGACGCTCGACCGCTTCTTCGAGACACGCATCTTCGCGCCGCTCGGCATGCACGACACCGTCTTTCAGGTACCGGCGGACAAGCTCGACCGGCTCACCGATTGCTGGACGGTCGGTCCGGACGGCGGCCGCATCCTCTACGATCGCGGCGCGGCGAGCGCGTGGAGCAAGCGTCCGCGCCTCCTGTCGGGCGGTGGCGGGCTGGTGTCGACCGCGCTCGACTATCACCGCTTCTGCCGGATGTGCGAGGCGGGCGGCACGCTCGACGGCGCGCGCATTCTCGGCCGCAAGACGCTGGAGCTGATGCGGATGAACCATCTGCCCGGCGGTCGCGATCTCGCCAGCCTGTCGCGCTCCCTGTTCAGCGAGACCTACAATGCCGGCGTCGGCTTCGGCCTCGGCTTCGCAGTGACGCAGGACGTCGCCAAGACGATGATCCCCGGGTCGCCGGGCGAATATTATTGGGGTGGCATGTTCTCGACCGCCTTCTTCATCGATCCGGTCGAGCGGTTGCACATGATCTTCATGACCCAGCTCAGCCCCTCGAGCCTCTACCCGATCCGCCGCGAGCTGAAGACGATGCTCTACGCCGCGCTCGACTGATCCCTGACCACAGGAGCCATCCATGACCTCGCCGATCCGCACCGAACGCCATGACGACGTGCTCGTCATCATCTCCAACAACCCGCCGGTCAATGCGCTCGGCGCCGCGGTCCGCCAGGGGCTGGAAGCGGCGATCAAGGAGGGCGAGGCGGACGATTCGATCGCCGCGATGGTGATCCGCTGCGACGGCCGCACCTTCTTCGCCGGCGCCGACATCACCGAATTCGGCAGGCCGCCGGTCGAACCGATGCTGCCCACCGTCGTCGACATGATCGAGGCGAGCACCAAGCCCGTCGTCGCGGCGATCCACGGCACCGCGCTGGGCGGCGGCTGCGAGGTTGCGCTCGGCTGCCACTATCGGGTCGCCGTACCGTCGGCGAAGCTCGGCACGCCCGAGGTCAAGCTCGGCTTGCTGCCCGGCGCGGGCGGTACGCAGCGGCTGCCGCGGCTCGCCGGCGTGCGGCTGGCGCTTGAGATGACCGCCAAGGGCGACCCGATCTCCGCCAAGCGCGCGCAGGAGGCGGGCCTGATCGACCGGATCGTCGGCGAGGACAGCCTTGCCGCCGACGCCATCGCTTTCGCCGGGGAGATCAAGGCGAAGCGGCCGATTCCGCGCGCGTCAGAGCGCGAGGTGCAGCCCGATCCCGAGGCGGTCGCGGCCTTCCAGAAGGAGAACGCCCGCCGCTTCCGCGGCTTCGACGCGCCGGCTGCCAACATCGCCTGCGTCGTCAAGGCGACCGAAGTGCCGTTCGAACAGGGCATCGCCTTCGAACGGCAGGAGTTTATGCGGCTGATGATGGGCAACCAGTCGGCGGCCCAGCGCCACATCTTCTTCGCCGAACGCCAAGCGGCGAAGATCGACGACGTGCCGGCCGACACGCCGCTCCGCCCGATCAAGCGCGTCGGCGTGATCGGCGCGGGCACGATGGGCGGCGGCATCGCGATGAACTTCCTTTCCGCGGGTATCCCGGTGACGATCGTCGAAATGGCACAGGAGGCGCTCGACCGCGGCGCCGGCGTGATCCGCAAGAATTACGAAGCGACCGCCGCCAAGGGACGGATGAAGCCGGAACAGGTCGACGCCGCGATGGCGGCGCTCACCCCGACGCTCGACTTCGACGCGCTCGCCGACTGCGACCTCGTGATCGAGGCGGTGTACGAGACGATGGAGGTCAAGAAGGAGATCTTCACGCGGCTCGACGCGATCGCCAAGCCGGGCGCGATCCTAGCCAGCAACACCTCCTATCTCGATATCGATGAGATCGCCGCCTGCACGAAGCGGCCCGAGGACGTGCTCGGCATGCACTTCTTCTCGCCCGCCAATGTGATGATGCTGCTCGAGGTGGTGCGCGGCGCCAAGACCGCGCCGGACGTGCTCGCCACCGTGATGGCGCTCGCCAAGACGATCCGGAAGGTCGCCGTGGTCGCCGGCGTCACCTACGGCTTCATCGGCAACCGCATGCTGATGCCGCGGCAGGTCGAGGCCAATAAGCTGCTGCTCGAGGGCGCGACGCCCGAGCAGATCGACCGCGTCCACGTCGCCTTCGGCATGCCGATGGGGCCGTTCCAGATGGCCGACCTCGCGGGCGTCGACATCGGCTGGCACCGCGCCCCGAACCGGATCGAGAATGGCCGCGACGCGCTCGCCGCCGAGGGCCGCTGGGGCCAGAAACGCCAAGCCGGCTTCTACGACTATGACGAGAAGCGCAATCCGTCCCCCTCACCTCGCGTCGCCGAGATCATCCAGGAGTGGCGCGAGAAGACCGGCACGCCGCAGCATGAGGTGACCGACGAGGAGATCGTCGAACGCACGCTCTACCCGATGGTCAACGAAGGCGCGCTGATCCTGGAAGAGGGCAAGGCGCAGCGGGCGTCGGACGTCGATGTGGTGTGGATCTACGGCTACGGCTGGCCGGACTATCGCCGCGGCCCGATGTTCTGGGCCAAGACCGAGGGTTACGACAAGGTCGTCGCCGGACTGGAGAAGCACGGCTTCCCCGTGGCGCAGAGCCTGAAGAGCGGCAGCATCAAGTAAAAATGCCGATCGCGCCAGCGATCCGCAGGGAGAGGACATCATGACCGACCTCGACACCTTCCGCGCCGAGACCCGCGCCTGGCTGGCGGACAACTGCCCGCCGCAAATGCGCGAGCCGGTACGCTCCGACGCCGACATCTGCTGGGGCGGGCGGCGCTACGATCCCGCCGCCAACCCGCCGCAGGCACAATGGCTGAAGGCGATGGCGGAGCGCGGGTGGACCGTGCCCGACTGGCCCAAGGAATATGGCGGCGGCGGCCTGTCCGCGGCGGAGACCAAGGTGCTGCGCGAGGAGATGGCGGCGATCCGCGCGCGCAACCCGCTCAACTCGTTCGGCATCTCGATGCTCGGGCCGGCGCTGCTCAAATATGGCACCGAAGAGCAGAAGCTCGAGCATCTGCCCAAGATCGCGCGCGGCGAGATCCGCTGGTGCCAGGGCTATTCCGAACCCAATGCCGGCAGCGATCTCGCCGGCCTCGCCACCAGCGCGGAGGATGGCGGCGACCATTATATCGTCAACGGTCAGAAGGTGTGGACCAGCTATGCCGACAAGGCCGACTGGATCTTCTGCCTGGTGCGCACCAGCAAGGAATCGAAGCA
>JAEWJQ010000067.1 GCA_023386515.1 Pseudomonadota bacterium
CAACACCACCGCCGCGCCGTCGCTGGACAGACGCTGCAGGCCCTGCGTGCCGGGCGCGAGCGCGGCACCGGCCGGCTGCTCCGCCGCAGCCGGCGGGACTTCGGTAACCTTCTCCTTGCCACTTGGCTGCAGCGGCGCGGCCATCACGGCTTCGCTGACGATCATCGCGCTTTCTTCCACGCACCGACCCCGGCTTCATTGTAGCGGGACAAGGGCGAGAAAAACCCGACGATCCGCAGACTATCTTTTAACCGACTAGGACGTCACGAGTCTTTTTTTCACGATCGTCAGTTTACACCCGGTCCAGGGATAACTCTATTCATACGGCCGGGACCCTGAAGACGAATATCACCGCACAAAGTCTTGGCTAGACTGGACGAAATGATGCCAGAGGTCGCCTGATCGTGACACGGAGGCCGAAGATTCAATGATATCGCAGCGGTGAGACGCGCGGCGCGCGGCGGTGTCAATCGGCGCGCGCCACCCGCTCGACCAGATACAGCATCGCCGTCGCCACCGCCGCGCCGATCAGCATGTCCGCCAGATAATGCGTCCCCTCGACCGGCGTCGACAGCAGCATCGCCGCGTTGAGCGCGAGCACCGGCCAGCGCAGGCTGCGGATCGGCCAGGCGGCGCGGATGTAGATCACCGCCGCCGCGGTGTGGAAGCTGGGCGCGGAGACGAGGCCGCGCAGATGGGCGAGGTCGATCACCCGCACGCTGTGATCGCGCAGCGCCGGAATCAGTCCCTGCTGCCATTGCTCGCTTTCGGGCATGTACGGGATCGCCCCGTGCCAGAGATAGGAGAAGGGCCCCACCGCCGGCATCAGCGCGTAGAGCGCCAGCGTCGCCACCGCGGTCAGCCAGAAGGCGGCGAGGAAGCGATGCGCCGCACCGCGGTCGCCCGACCAGGCGGCATGGCCGAGCAGGATCGCCGGCGTCAGATAGATGCTGCGATAGGCGGCAAGGCCGAGCACCTGCAGCGACGGATGCGCCGCGACCGCGCCATACCAGGCGAGCCAGTCGAAGCCCAAGGCCTCGTCGATCCGTTGCAGCGCGGCATCGTGGAACCCTTGGGTCAGCGCCGCGATCGGATAGCTGGCGACGGCGCCGACGAGGGCGATCACCGTGAACAGCGCATAATATTCCGCACCGGCGGCAAGCGCAGGACCGTGGCGCCAGCCCGTCCGCCCCGCGCCGAGCCGCAGGGCGAGCGCACACCCGCCGCAGAGGAGATAGGGAAGGTTGCCGCCGCTCATCGGGTCGATCGTCAGCTCGCTGGCCCGCATCAGCAGCGCGACGACCAGGCCGCTGACCACCACCGCCAGCCACAGCAGCAGGCCCGGAACGCCGGCCGCGGGCGCGGTACCGGGTTCCGATACGGCGCGGGGCGGAAGCTGGCGATCGGCGGCGGGGGACTGGGTCGGCACGGGCGCGTCTTCATCTTACAAATTCGTGACAGCCCCGCCTCTGCCACGAAAGCTTTCACCAGGGTGAACGAAACGCGAGGCCGCCGCGCCGATGCGACGCACCGCCCCACCCCGCGGACGCAGCCGCCGCTGCCGTGCCCGCGCGGTCACGGTTGGCCGGCGGGCAGGCGGCAAGACCCGATCCGATCAGGGTTTTTCCCGCGAGCGAGCGGCATTCGCCCGCATCCACAAGGACTTGGCCTGTCAGGCGTGACAGGCGGATGACGCCGCCGGTGCAAGCCGCTACAAGGCGCGCCATCATGCACCGCCCCGCCCTGTCCGTCGTCATCCCCTGCTACAACGAAGCCGCCTGCCTGGAGCTGCTCCACGCGCGCGTCTCGGCGGCGGCGCGCGACGCCGTGGGCGAGGATTACGAGATCGTGCTGATCAACGACGGCAGCCGCGACGACAGCTGGCCGGTGATGCAGCGCCTGTCCGCCGCCGACCCCCGGCTGGTCGCGATCAACCTGTCGCGCAACCACGGCCATCAATTGGCGCTGACCGCCGGTCTCGACCTGTGCAGCGGTGCGCAGATCCTGATCATCGACGCCGATCTGCAGGACCCGCCGGAGCTGCTCGCCGACATGCGGCGGACGATGGCCGATCAGCAGGCCGACGTCGTTTATGCGGTGCGCCGCAAGCGCGAGGGCGAGACGATCTTCAAGAAGGCGACCGCCGCCGCCTTCTACCGCGTGCTCGACCGCGTCACCGACACGCCGATCCCGCTCGACACGGGCGATTTCCGGCTGATGAGCCGGCGCGCGCTCGACGCATTGCTGTCGCTGCCCGAACAGGCGCGCTTCATCCGCGGCATGGTCGCCTGGGTCGGCTTCCGCCAGGTGCCCTTTCCCTACGACCGCGCTGAGCGCCATGCCGGCGAGACCAACTATCCGCTCGGCAAGATGGTGCGGCTCGCCTTCGACGCGGTCACCGGCTTCTCGACGGCGCCGCTGCGCTTCGCCAGCCACGCCTCGGTGATCCTCGCCGGCGCGTCGCTCTTGCTGCTGATCTACATCCTGTGGGGGTTCTTCGAGGGCTCGCCGGTGCAGGGCTGGACCTCGACGATGCTGGTCGTCACCGTCCTGTCAGCGGTGCAGATGTTCGTGCTCGGCATGATCGGCGAATATCTCGGCCGGCTGTATATCGAGAGCAAGAAGCGCCCGCTCTACCTGGTCGCCGACATTGCCGGCCCGGTGAAGGGCCATTCGACGCTGGGCTTCAACGCCGCCGAACCCTCGCCGGAGTTCGACGCCGGCGCCTAGGTCCAGCCGAGCTGGATCAGGGCGGCACCGGCCCACGTCAGTGGATCAGACCCTAGGCCGGCTCGGCCAGCGTGACGATCGACACGCCGGGGGTCAGCGGCACCCGGCCGACCGCATGGCGTTCGAGGCGGAAGATCGTCTCGAACAGCGTGTTGAGCGGCTTGGCCGGCGGTGAATCGTCGCTGTCGTCGCGGCCGGTCAGTCGCCCGGCGATGCGCGCCGCGGCGGCGAGCGGGAAGAGCAAAGAGTTGAAATAGGTCAGCTTGCGCGGAGTCAGGCCCGCGGCGCCGATCGCCTTGGTCAGCCCGGCCTTGGAATAGCGGCGGTGGTGGTGGTTCACCACGTCATGCGCGCTCCACATCCACTGGTGGGCTGGCACGGCGATCAGGATCTTGCCGCCAGGCTTGAGCAGCGACTTCATCGCGGCGAGCGCGGCGACGTCGTCCTCGATATGCTCGACGACGTCGAGCACCGCGACCAGATCGTAGGCCCCGCGCGCGACGCCCGGCAGCGCGGGCAGCGGCGCATCGCCGACCGGCTTGCCCAGCCGCTCGCTGGCGATGGTGCGCGCGGCGGGATCGATCTCGATCGCGTCGACCTCGCCGAATTGCGCGAGCATCGGCAGATTGTGCCCGGTGCCGCAGCCGATCTCGAGGATGCGAGCGTCCTTGGGCATCGCGCCGTAGCGGGTCAGATAATCGCTGAGGATGTCGCGGCGGGCGCGATACCACCAATGGGTGGAATCATGCGCGGCCATGCGGTCGTAGACGATGCGATCCATGATTTAAGCGAACACCAGCCAGCGATTGAGGATGAAGGTGAAGATGGTGGCCAGTGCCACCGCGGGAATGAGGATCGCCCAGCCGGGCAGGCCGAACTTGGCGGTGCCGATCCAGGTGACCAGCGCATTCAGCGCCATGCCCGATCCCTGGACGGCGATGAACTGCATCCGCTGCTGCCAGCCGCGGCGCGCGTCGTTCAGCCCCTTGAAGCTCCAGCGGCTGTGCAGGACATAGCCGCAGGCCACCGCGACCAGAACGGCCGGCGGCACGGCATTGTCGGCATGCTGCCGCGCCAGCACGAACAGGGTGAGCGGCAGGTAGACCGCCGAATAGATCAGCGTCGACACGCCCCCGGCGATGCCGAAGCGCAGCAATTGCCCGCGCATGTCGTCGGCCTGGAGGATGTTGAGCAGGGCGGGAGCTTCCCTCGTCATCGTCTCCGCCCTAAAGGACGGGGACCGGGAACGGCAATTGTTATTCGAAGGGCGTCTCGCTTGACCACTCCTCCGCGCGGCCGGCTCGCAGCCGAGCTGGACCGCCACTGGATCGCGCTCACCCTCGTGGCGTGGCTCGCGGTGTCCGCCTGGTATGTCGGCCACGACTGGAACATGGTGCGCTGGCTGTCGCTGGGCGACACCGACGACAACATGCGGTTGATGCAGGTGCGCGCCTGGCTGAACGGCCAGGGCTGGTACGATCTGCGCAACTATCGGCTCGACCCGCCGCGGGGCTTCGACATCCATTGGAGCCGCATCGTCGACCTGCCGATCGCCGGGCTGATCCTGTTCTTCCGCCTGTTCACCAGCAACGCCTGGGCGGAGCGGCTGGCGTGCGGCATCGCGCCGCTGCTGCCGCTGTCGATCGCGATGCTCGGCGTCGCAGCGACCGTGCGGCGGCTGGTCCATCCGCTCGCCTGGCCGCTGGCGATCGTCTTCCTGCTCGGCACATCGGCGACGATGCTGATGTTCCTGCCCGAACGGATCGACCATCACGGCTGGCAGCTCGCGATGCTGAGCCTGACCGTCGCCGGCCTGTGCGATCCGCGGGCGCTGCGCGGCGGCATCATGGTCGGGCTGGCGAGCGCGGTCAGCCTGGCGATCGGGCTGGAGATGCTGCCCTATTGCGCGATGGCCGGCGCCATCCTGGCGCTGCGCTGGGTGTGGGACGCGGCCGAGGCGGACCGATTGGGCGCCTATGCGCTGAGCCTCGGCGGGGGCAGCGCGATCGGCTATGCCGGTTTCGCCTCCTATGCCAATGCGGCGATGCGCTGCGACGCGCTGACGCCGGTATGGCTGTCGGTGATGGTCGCGGCGGGCGCACTGCTGTTCGTGATGGCGCGGATCTCGCCGGCGAGCCGGGGTGCAAGGCTGGCGATGGCGGTGGTCGCGGGCGGCGTGATCGTCGCCGGCTTCGTCCATTTCTTCCCGCAATGCCTGGGGCGGCCGGAGGGCGTGTCGCCGGAGCTGCAGAAGAACTGGCTGGACAATGTCCGCGAGGCCAAGCCGATCTACAAGCATCCGTTCCGCCTGGGCTTCCCGATCGCGGCGCTGCCGGTCGTCGGCGTCGTCGGCGTCATCCTCGGCACCTGGCGCGCGCGGCGCAGCCCGGCGCTGATCGGCTGGGCGGCGGTGGCGCTGTTCGTCACCTTCGCGACGCTGATGCTGCTGTGGCAGGTGCGTGCGGGGCCGGCGGCGCAGCTGCTGGCGGTGCCCGGCGCGACCGCGCTCGGCTTCGTCGTGCTGCCGTGGCTGCTCGGCCACCGCAACCCGCTGGTACGGATCGGCGGCACGGCGGCGGGCTTCCTGATCGTTTCCGGCCTGTTCGCCGGGCTGATCATCAAATATCTGCCGGTCGACGTGCCCAATGCCTATACCAAGCGGGTCAACCGCTCGACCGGCAATTGCATCCGCTACACCGTGCTACGGCCGCTCAACCTCTATCCGGCGCAGACCGTATTCACCTTCGTCGACCTGGGGCCGCGGCTGATCACGCTGACACATCACGATGCGATCGCCGGCCCATACCATCGCAACGGCGATGCGATCCTCGACGTGCAGCATGCGTTCGGCGGATCGGAGCAACAGGCGCATGCGATCATCCGCCGCCACGGCGCGACGCTGCTGCTGCTCTGCCCGAACATGGCGGAATCGACCAACTACCGGGCGCGCAATCCGGGCGGCTTCTACGACCGGATGGCGCATGGTTGGGTACCGGACTGGCTGACGCCGCTGCCGCTGCCCAAGGATTCGCCGCTGCGGCTGTTCGCGGTAGACGGGGCGAAGCAGCCGTTCCAGCAACGCGCCGAGCGCTAGGCCGACCTTTCCGCAAGCCTTCCCGAGCAAGGGAGGAGCTTGCGGATGGCGATCAGCCCAGGCTCTTCGAGGCCTGTTCGAACAGATCCTTCGACAGGCCCGGCGTGGCGACGATGCGTTCCAGTTCCTGGCGCATCTTCTCCGACCGGCCCGCATCGAAGCGGCGCCAGCGGCCGAGCGGCGGCAGAAGCTTCGCCGCGGTCTGCGGGTTGAGCTTGTCGAGCGCGATGAGCTGGTCGGCGAGGAAGCGGTAGCCCGATCCGTCGGCGGCGTTGAACGCGCGCTGGTTGACCCCGAACGCACCGACCAGCGCGCGAGCGCGGTTGGGATTGGCGAGCGTGAAGTCGGGATGGCGCGCCAGTTCGGCGACCAGCTCGGCGGTATCGCCCCGCGACGACAGCGCCTGGGTCTGGAACCATTTGTCGATGACCAGCGCATTGCCGGCATAGCGATTGTAGAAGATGTCGAGCGCCGCCTCGCGCTCGTCGGAATGGCCGTTCGCCAATGTGGTCAGCGCGCCCTGCCGGTCGGTCATATTGTCCGCTGCCTCGAACTGGCGGAAGGCGAGGCTGGCGGCGTCCGCCGCGCCGCTGGCGGCGATATAGCCGAGCGCGACGTTGCGCAGCCGGCGGCCGCCCTTGGCGGCAGGCGAATAGACATAGGCGCCCTGCGGAGCCTCGGCATAGGCGCGCCGCCATTGATCGGCGAGGCGACGGCCGAGATCGCGACGCAATGCCTCGCGCGCGCGGAAGATCGCGTCGGGGTCGACCACCGCCAATTGATCGCCGATGAAGCTTTCCGACGGCAGCAGCACCGCCTCCGCGACGAAGGCGGGATCGAGATCGCCGTTGTCGAGCGTGTTGGCGACCGCGGTGACCACGGCCTCGTGATCCGCCCGCGCGCCATCTATGGCGCCGGCAACCAGAGTGTCGAGCATCAGCTGCTGCATCGCCTCGTAGCGGGCGAAGGGATCGTCGTCATGCGCCGACAGGAAGGCGAGTTCGGCGGCGCTGCGGTCGCTCTCGACGATCACCGGCGCGGAAAAGCCGCGGTTGATCGACAGCACCGGTCGCTCGCCGATGCCGTCGAAGACGATCGTGTCGGCGGCATCGGTCAGCATCACCAGCCGCTCGTCGCCGAGCGGCCGGCCGCTCTCGCCACCGAACAGTTTGACCTTGAGCGGCAGCACCATGGGCGACTTGCCGGGCTGACCCGGCGTCGCCGGAACATGCTGGGCGAGGCGCAGCGTCGCGCGCCCCTCGCCCGCCGCATGCGCCAGGCAGGCGGAGACGCGCGGCGTACCGGCCTGGCTGTACCAGAGGCGGAACTGAGTCAGGTCGACGCCACCCGCCTGCTCCATGCAGGCGACGAAATCCTCGCAGGTCGCGGCGGTGCCGTCGAATGTGCGGAAATAGAGATCGGTCGCGGCACGGAACTTCACCGGGCCGAGGATCGTCGCCATCATCCGGATCAGCTCGGCGCCCGTGTTGTAGATGGTCGCGGTGTAGAAGTTGCTGATCTCGAGATAGCTTTCCGGCCGGACTGGATGCGCGAGCGGGCCGGCATCCTCCGGGAACTGCGCCGCGCGCAGGCCGCGTACGTCCTCGATCCGCTTGACCGCGGCGGAGCCCTGGTCGGCCGAGAAGCCCTGGTCGCGATAGACGGTGAAGCCTTCCTTGAGCGACAGCTGGAACCAGTCGCGGCAGGTGATCCGGTTGCCCGACCAGTTGTGGAAATACTCATGTGCCACGACCGCCGCGATCGCGTCGTAATCATAGTCGGTGGCGGTGTCGGGATCGGCGAGGATGTAGCGGCTGTTGAAGATGTTCAGCCCCTTGTTCTCCATCGCGCCGAAATTGAAGTCGTCGACCGCGACGATGTTGAACACGTCGAGGTCGTATTCGCGGCCGTAGACGCGCTCGTCCCACGCCATCGACAGTTTCAGCGCGTGGAGCGCGTGGTCAGTCTTGGCGATGTCCGCCGCGCGCACCCAGATGCCGAGCTGCACCTCGCGACCCGACATGGTCGTGAAGCTGCCGCGGTTGACCGCCAGGTCGCCGGCGACGAGCGCGAAGAGATAGGAGGGCTTGGGAAAGGGATCGTTCCATTCCGCCCAGTGGCGCCCATCCCCGGCCTCGCCCTGCGCGACCGGATCGCCATTGGCCAGCAGCACCGGAAAGCGCGCGGCGTCGGCGGTCATCCGCACGGTGTAGCGGCTGAGTACGTCGGGCCGGTCGGGGAAATAGGTGATGCGGCGGAACCCCTCCGCCTCGCATTGCGTGCACAGGTTGCCGCCGCTGGCATAGAGACCCATCAGCTGGGTGTTGCGCTCCGGCGCGATGGTGACGACCGTCTCGACGACGTGACGCTCGCCGGCGAGCGGGATGACGAGCTGTTCGCCCTCGATCCGCCAATCGTTGATCGGGCGTCCGTCGACCATGACCGACTCGGGTTGCTGCCCGGCGCCGTCGAGGCGGAGCGGCTGGTCGTGCGCCCCGTTGCGGGTCACCGACAGGCGAGCGGTGACGCGGGTAGCGGCGGGATCGAGATCGAAGTCGAGATGCGTGTCCGGCACCAGCCAGGCGGGCGGGCGATAATCGCCACGCTGGATGACGGCGGGTTGGGCGGGGGCGTTCTGGACGTCGAGCATCCGCTACCTATACCCGGCGCGCCCAGGAGTTCCATCGCACTTGCTCCTTCCCACTGGCCCCGCCGCTCCCTCTCGCCTGCGAGGGAGGAGAATGGCGACCTTGCACCCGGCCCGCGCTGTGCTACCCCGCTGCCACACAAAGCCCGCCAGGGGCACAGGGGACCTGCCGACATGATCTCGAAGATTGGCGCGCTGGCGCTGCTCGCGCTTTCGACCTCCGCGTTCGCCCAGACGGCGGCGGCGCCTGCCGCTCAGCCTGCAGCCCAGACTGCCGCGACGCCGCCGGCCTCGTCCTACACGCCGCTCGACGTCGCCGCGCTCAACGCGCCGCTGCCCGCCGACCAGGCGGCGATGAAGGCGCATGTCCTGTTCCTCGCCTCCGACGCGATGCGGGGCCGCGAGGCGGGCAGCCCGGAATTCGACATCGCGGCGCAATATGTCGCCGCGCAATTCTATGCCGCGGGCCTGCGCCCGGCGGGCGACGCCGGCGGCTATCTGCAGAATGTGCCGCTGACGACGTACAAGGCCGCGTCGAAGGGCGACATGGTCTGGACCGCCAAGGGCGCCCAGCCGCAGACGCTCGTCTTCGGCGAGGATTTCGTGCCCAGCGCCAACCCCGCCGCGGCGGAGACCAGCGTCGCCGCGCCCGTGGTCTTCGTCGGCCGCGGCATCGTCGCGCCGCAGTACAAGATCGACGATTATGCAGGGGTCGACGTCAAGGGGAAGATCGTCGCGATCTTCGCCGGCGCGCCCGATTCCTTCGGCGGCGAGGAGCGCGCCTATTTCAGCAGCCCGGCGACCAAGGCGTGGATCGCCGCGCAGCATGGCGCGGTCGGCGTCGTGACGATCGACACGCCGCGCGCCGGCCCGCGGGCGCGGCCGTTTTCGGCGCTGGCGCAATATTACGATGCGCCGCGGATGACCTGGGCCAAGCCCGACGGCACCGGCACCAGCCCGGCCGCCTCGACCCCCTATCTCGGCACGCTGAGCCAGGCGGCGGCGGCCAAGCTATTCGCCGGCGCCCGGACGCCCTGGACGACGATCGCCGCCCAGGCGCAGGGTGACAATCCCGTCTACAAGCCGGTGGCGCTGGCCGGCACGCTGACCGTCACCACCAAGACCGCCTTCATGCCGGGCAAGAGCAGCAACGTCATCGGCGTCATCCCCGGTGCCGACCCGGTGCTGGGCAAGGAGGTGGTGATCCTGTCGGCGCACCTCGACCATATCGGCGTCAGCCCGGAACGGCCCGGCCAGCCGGCGAACGCGGACCGGATCAACAACGGCGCGCTCGACAATGCGATCGGCATCGCCAGCCTGATTGAGGAAGCGAAGACATTCACCGCCAGCGGCCAGCCGCCGAAGCGCACCGTCATGTTCCTGGCGGTGACCGGCGAGGAGAAAGGCCTGGTCGGATCCGACTATTTCGCCAACCACCCGACCGTGCCGCTCAAGACGATCGTCGCCGACGTCAACCTCGACATGCCGGTGCTGCTCTACAAGTTCGAGGATATGATCGTCTTCGGCGCCGACCGCTCGACGCTGGGGCCGATCGTCAAGACCGCGGTCAATGCGCAGGGCGTCGACCTGTCGCCCGACCCGATGCCGGAACAGGGCTTCTTCGTCCGCTCCGATCACTTCAACTTCGTCAAGCAGGGCATTCCCAGCGTCTTCCTGTGGCCGGGCATGAAGGGCGAGGGCCGCGCCAAGTTCGAGGATTTCCTGTCGCACCGCTATCACCGGCCGGGCGACGACCTGACCCAGCCGATCCTGTGGGACCAGGGCGTCCGCTTCGTCGCGACCAACTATGCGATCGCGCGCCAGATCGCCGACGGGCCGGTGCGGCCGATGTGGAACAAGGGCGATTATTTCGGCACCACCTACAAGGGTGTGATGACCAAGTGACGCGATGCTGCTGATCTTCGGCCTCGGCTACACCGCGTCGCGCATCGCTGCGGCATGGCAGGCGGGAGGTGGGCCGGGTACCGCGATCGGCACGACGCGGGACGGGCGTGACGGGTCCCTGCGCTTCGACGACGAGAGTGGCGTGCGCGCGGCGCTGGCGACCGCGAGCCATGTCCTGTCCTCGGTCCCGCCGGAGGGCGACGTGGACCCGGTGCTGGCGCGCTACGGCGATGCGCTGGAGGGACGCTGGCTCGGCTATCTGTCGTCGACCGGCGTCTATGGCGACACGCAAGGCGCATGGGTCGACGAGAGTGCCCGGACCGGCGGTGGCCGGCGATCGGCGCGCGCCGCGGCGGATGCGGCGTGGCTGGCGCGGGGGGCGCGCGTGTTCCGGCTGCCCGGCATCTACGGTCCCGGCCGTTCGCCGTTGGAGCGGGTGCGCGAAGGG
>JAEWJQ010000075.1 GCA_023386515.1 Pseudomonadota bacterium
ATTCCCAACAACATCAACCATCCCGAATCCGAACCGATGGCGATCGGCCGCAACTTCCTGGTCAAGATCAACGCTAACATCGGCAACAGCGCGGTCGCCAGCAACGTCGCGACCGAGGTCGACAAGCTGGTCTGGGCGATCCGCTGGGGCGCCGACACGGTGATGGACCTGTCCACGGGGCGCAACATCCACGACACGCGCGAATGGATCATCCGCAACAGCCCCGTGCCGATCGGCACCGTGCCGATCTACCAGGCGCTGGAGAAGGTCGGCGGCATCGCCGAGGATCTGACCTGGGAAATCTTCCGCGACACGCTGATCGAGCAGGCGGAGCAGGGGGTCGACTATTTCACCATCCATGCCGGCGTGCGCCTGCCCTATGTGCCGCTGACCGCGAAGCGCGTCACCGGCATCGTCAGCCGCGGCGGCAGCATCATGGCGAAATGGTGCCTGGCCCATCACAAGGAGAGCTTCCTCTACGAGCGCTTCGACGAGATCACCGAGATCATGAAGGCCTACGACATCGCCTATTCGCTCGGCGACGGCCTGCGCCCCGGATCGATCGCCGACGCCAATGACGAGGCGCAGTTCGCCGAGCTCTATACGCTGGGCGAACTGACCAAGCGCGCCTGGGATCAGGACGTGCAGGTGATGATCGAGGGCCCCGGCCACGTGCCGATGCACAAGATCAAGGAGAATATGGACAAGCAGCTGGAGGCGTGCGGCGAGGCGCCTTTCTACACGCTCGGGCCGCTGACCACCGACATCGCGCCCGGCTACGACCATATCACCAGCGGCATCGGCGCGGCGATGATCGGATGGTACGGCACGGCGATGCTCTGCTACGTCACGCCCAAGGAGCATCTTGGCCTGCCCGACCGCGACGACGTCAAGGTCGGCGTGGTCACCTACAAGCTCGCCGCCCATGCCGCCGATCTCGCCAAGGGGCACCCCGCGGCGAAGCTGCGCGACGACGCGCTGAGCCGCGCCCGTTTCGAATTCCGCTGGCGCGATCAGTTCAACCTGAGCCTCGATCCGGAGACGGCGGAGCAATATCACGACCAGACGCTGCCCGCGGAAGGCGCCAAGACCGCGCATTTCTGCTCGATGTGCGGGCCGAAATTCTGCTCGATGAAGATCACGCAGGAGGTTCGGGACTTCGCCGCCAAGCAGAATGCGCCGGTAGAGAGCTTCGTCGCGGCCGAGGAGGCCGAGGCGGGGATGGCGAAGATGAGCGAGACGTTCCGGGAGAAGGGCGGGGAGGTTTATCTACCGGCGGCGGAGTGATGCGCTGGTTCGGCGGGCGCAAACGTGTCGCGCCGACGTCCCTGTCCGATCTGACGTTCCGATGCCGCACGTGCGAGGTCGAACATGATGGTATGTTCGACCTCGCCTGTAATGCTCCCGATCACTGGCCCGGCGATCAGCCACGCGAGCCAAACAGCGCCCTGCGTCTTGATGGAGATTTCCTGTCCGACGATTTCTGCGTCATTGACGGCAAGGATTTCTTTGTTCGCTGTGTCTTCGAGATCCCAGTGGAAGGACTCTCGAATAAGTTCGGCTACGGCGTATGGTCGACCCTTTCGCGAACTAACTTCAAAAACTATACCGACGCCTTCGATGACGCTCGGCCGGGCGATCTTGGTCCATGGTGGGGATGGTTCTCCAACAGTCTCGAGACGTGGCCGGAAACGCGCAACACGGGATGCTGGGTCTATTCGCAATTTGATCGTCAACGCCCTGTGATCGTCCTGGACGATCCCGAGCACCCCCTGTCCATTGCGCAAGACGAGGGCATATCCGTGGAACGGCTAATGGCGATTTACGCCGCCGAAGGCCACGGTCCAGCCAATCGATCCTGATATCGACACCGCGCGACCTGCAGCACCTGTTCGTCGCCGCTGCTTGCCATCCGGTATACCAGCCGATGCTCGTGACTAATCCGGCGCGGCCAACAGCCTTTTATGCTGCCGCCTAGCGGCTAGGCTTTTCCGGTGCCCTCTAAAGGGTCATGAAAGCATTCCTCAAGTAGCGTATTGATCTTGTCGTTGAGCTTGGCAGCGATGTTCTGCCAATGGCGGTAGTCGACACAGGCCGTTGGCCAGAACGCCACCTTCAGGAGAAAGTAACGCCTTCCTCGCCAGCCTCAAACCCGCGTACGGCCTCCAGTAGTCGCTCCGCATTCTTCGGTGAGCGCAGCAAGTACATCGTCTCTTCGATCGACTCCCATTCGCTGGCAGAGATCAGCACTGCGCCTTCGCCGCATTGGCGGGTGATCGCCACGGGCGCGCGGTCGGCGACGACCTTGTCGATCATCGCCGCCAAATCAGCGCTCGCCTCAGTCTCGCTTACCGTGTGCATGGCGCAGATACCCCCGTAACGACACTCCAAGCGCCCACCTCACCGCTTGCGCACGAACTCCGCGCGCAGCACCAGCCCCTTGATGCCGTCGAACTTGCAGTCGATCTCCTGCGGATCGCCGGTCAGGCGGATCGACTTGATCAGCGTGCCGCGCTTCAGCGTCTGGCCGGCGCCCTTGACGTCGAGGTCCTTGATCAGCGTGACCTGATCGCCGTCGGCGAGCCGGTTGCCGACCGCATCGCGCACCTCCACCTCGGCCGCCGCCGCCTGCTTCGCCGCGAGGTCGCGCGCGGGCACCCATTCGCCGCTCTCCTCGTCGAACACATAGTCGTCGTCGCTCATGACAGTGCCTCCTCTGCGTCGACCGGCGGCAGCGCCCAGTCGATCCGGCCGCGGCCGTGGGATTCGAGAAAGGCGTTGGCTTTGCTGAAATGGCCGCTGCCGAACCAGCCGTTATAGGCGGACAGCGGGGATGGGTGGGGTGCCTTCAGCACGAGATGGTGGCCGCCGTGCGCGACGTCCCGGACGAACGCCGCCTTCTTCTGCGCATAGCTGCCCCAGAGCAGGAAGACGACCGGCTCCGGCTTGGCGGCGACGAGGCGGATGATCGTGTCGGTGAACCGCTCCCAGCCTCGCTCGCGGTGCGCGGCGGCGCGGCCCTCCTCGACGGTCAGCACGCTGTTGAGCAGCAGCACGCCCTGCCGCGCCCAATGTTCGAGGAAGCCGTGGCGCGCCGGCGGGATGCCGCAATCCGCCTGCAATTCCTTGTAGATGTTGACCAGGCTGGGCGGCGTCTTGACGCCAGGGCGGACCGAGAAGCACAGGCCGTGCGCTTGCCCGGCGCCGTGATACGGGTCCTGGCCGAGGATGACGACGCGTACCGCGGGCAGCGGCGTCAGCTCGAGCGCGCGGAACCAGCTCTCGGCGGGCGGGAAGATCCGCTTGCCCGCCGCCTTCTCCGCCTGAAGAAAGCTGCGCAGCGACGCCATGTGCGCGCTGTCGAATTCCGGCCGGAGAGGTTCCAGCCAGCTCGGGTCCATACGGGGATCGGCCATGGTACGGCTCTATCGCGGCGTCGGCGCTACGATCAACCGCTGCGGACTAATCGCTTGAAATCCGGCAAAGGGTCGACCGGGCTTCCGACTCGAAGCC
>JAEWJQ010000138.1 GCA_023386515.1 Pseudomonadota bacterium
GCTCCACATAGGTCGCGTCGGCGCCCTCCGGATCGGTCATGATCGTCGCCGGATTGCTGTTGACGAGGACGATGCGATAGCCCTCCTCGCGTAGCGCCTTGATCGCCTGCGTGCCCGAATAGTCGAACTCGCACGCCTGCCCGATAACGATCGGCCCCGCGCCGATCACTAGGATGGAGGAGATGTCGGTGCGTTTTGGCATTAGTTTCGTGCCGCCCTCTTCAGGTGGTTTCGAAGCGCGGCGACTGGCGCGATCACCAGCAGAGCCGCAAAGATAAGAACGAGCGTGACCGGCGCTGCCGTCGCACAGCGAACGCCGTGAGACGCGCCTCGCCTATCGTCGAGGATGTATTCTGTCTTCGTCCAACTGACACATCGATCTACCGCCTCGTCATATGCTCGCCGCCGAAGCCGGGACGCCGCGTCCGTCGCGGAATAGTCGCGCGTCGAGATAGAAACCTGTTGAGCAGCAAACACCTCGAGCAATTGCGGGACGCTGAGCACAACAAGCAGGACATAAACCGCCCAGGTCGCGCCCAGCGCAAAAAGTTTCACCGCAACGACCCGACGAACCGCTCGAACAGATACAGGCTGTCCTGCGGCCCCGGGCTCGCCTCCGGATGGTATTGCACGCTGAACGCCCGCCGGTCGGTCAGCTCGATCCCCGCATTCGACCCGTCGAACAGCGACACATGCGGCTCGCGCGCATTCGCCGGCAGCGAGTCCCGCTCGACCGCGA
The DNA here is from genome assembly GCA_023386515.1 of Pseudomonadota bacterium. The sequence goes on from JAEWJQ010000138.1 coordinate 740, forward strand.
AGCCGTGGTTCATGCTGGTGATCTCGACCGCGCCGTCGGACAGGCGCTTGACCGGATGGTTGGCGCCGCGATGGCCCTGGAACATCTTGGTGGTGCGCGCACCGACCGCGAGGCCGAGGAGCTGATGACCGAGGCAGATGCCGAACAGCGGCAGCTGCGTGTCGAGCAGCTGGCGGATCACCGGCACGGCATAGTCGCCGGTCGCGGCGGGGTCGCCGGGGCCGTTGGACAGGAAGACGCCGTCCGGCTGCTGCGCCATCACCTCGTCGAACGTCGCGGTCGCGGGCAATACGGTGACCTTCGCCCCGGCCTGGACGAGGTTGCGGAAGATGTTGTGCTTGCTGCCGTAATCGATCGCGACGACATGGGGGCGGTCGCCCTCGCCGGCCCCGTCATAGCCGAAGCCGAGCCGCCACAGACCGCCCTCACGGCTCTCGCCCCAGGCGTAATGCGTCTCGGTCGACACCTCCTTGGCGAGGTCCATGCCCTCCAGGCCCGGCCACGCCCGCGCCATGGCGAGCAGCGCGTCGAGGTCGAATTCGCCCGACGGGCTGTGCGCGATCACGCCGTTCGGCGCGCCGCCGGCGCGGATGCGGCGGGTCAGCGCGCGCGTGTCGATGCCGGAAAGGCCGATGCGCGCGTGGCGCTTCATCCAGCCGTCGAGCCGCTCGACCGCGCGGAAGTTCGACGGCGCGGTCACGTCCTCGCGCACGATCATGCCGAGCGCGTGCGGCGCATCCGCCTCGATATCGTCGGGATTGGCGCCGCCGTTGCCGATATGCGGGAAGGTGAAGGTGATGATCTGTCCGGCGAAGGACGGATCGGTCATGATCTCCTGATATCCGGTCATCGCGGTGTGGAAGCACACCTCGCCGACCGCCTGTCCTTCCGCGCCGAACCCGCGACCCCAGGCCACCTCGCCATTGGCGAGGACCAGAACCCCGGTCGCCCCTTCGGGCTTTGCGGGCATGACGATGGGCGTGGCGTCGGCCATGATGCGGCGGGCACTCCTTGAGGGTCGAACAACGATGTCGCTAAGCCGCGCCCGCTAGACCCCGTATACCGCGCCGTCAACCGGGTGACGCGCCGCGCGTTCCCGGCTAAGGCTCGCCCTTTCCCCTTTGACGAAGAGCTTGTCCCATGATCCGCGACGACATCAAGGCCGCCCAGATCGCCGCCATGAAGGCCGGCGATAAGGATGCGCGCGCCGCGATCAGCCTGATCCAGGCCGCGATCAAGAACCGCGACATCGAGGTGCGCACGCAAGGACCGGTGGCCGACGACGACGCCTTGGTCGTCGAGGTGCTGCAGAAGATGGTCAAGCAGCGCCGCGAATCGATCGCCATGTACGAGAGCGGCGGCCGCCAGGAGCTGGCCGAGGCGGAGAAGGCCGAGGTCGCGGTGATCGAGCGCTTCCTGCCCGCGCAGATGAGCGACGAGGAAACGCGCGCGGCGATCGAGACGATCAAGGCCGATCTCGGCGCCGGCGGCATGAAGGACATGGGCCGGGTGATGGCCGAGCTGAAGGCACGGCACGCGGCCAATCTCGACATGAGCAAGGCGAGCGGGCTGGTGAAGGCGGCGCTGTCGTAAAGGGAGCTTGCTGCCCGCTTGCGGGAAGGCGCCCGATTTACTCCCCTCCCGCTTGCGGGAGGGGCTGGGGGAGGGCAGACACGGCACATGGAGCAGCGCACCAAAGCCCGCGAACTCCGCTTGAACGCCACAGACGCGGAGCGCCGGCTGTGGCAGCACATCTCCAACCGTCAGGTAGCCGGCGTTCGCTTCAACCGCCAAGTGCCGATCGGCCCGTTTATCTGCGACATTGTCGCCCGATCGGCGAAGCTGGTCATCGAAGTCGACGGTGGTCAGCACGCTTGGCAGCAGCGACGTGACGCCGATCGCACGCGCTATCTCGAGAGCCTGGGGTTCACCGTGGTGCGGTTCTGGAACAATGACGTGCTGGAGCGGACCGAAGGCGTCGTGCAGGCCATCGAGATCGCGCTGTCGCCACTGCCCTCCCCCAGCCCCCCCCCGCAAGCGGGAGGGGAGTGAAGAAGCGCTGTCCTACAAAGGTCGGACCCCCTAAGCTGCTGGGTATGGCACCAGCCCTCGCCTTTGCCTCTCACCTGCCGTTTCAACGATCGCACCGGCCCCGACAATTCCCCGTCCAGGCGTCAAAAGTGTCGAGACTCGCGCATCCGGCCGCAAGGCGATTGTTTCCGCACCCCGCCCGCGCCATGATAGAATCGCGCCCATGAGCCTCTCGCCCCAATTC
>JAEWJQ010000160.1 GCA_023386515.1 Pseudomonadota bacterium
GAGCATGCACTTCGCGCTCGCGCGCCATCGTATAGAGCGACGCGGCGCGGACGAGCACCGCCCGCAACGCCTCCTCCTCATCGGCCGATCGCTCTTCCGGGACGGGTACACCGGTCAGGAGGTCGGCCCCCCGCTCCAGCGCCTCTACCACCGCGCGCTGTTCATGCAGCGTGTCGGCACTCCGCTCCAGCGACGTCACGATCGCGCGGGCCTCGCCGCCGCCGTCGCTAACCGCGCGGTCCGATGTCGCACAGGCCTGGCGCACGACCTTCAGCGCCGCATCAAGCGCCAGATCGTCCTGGCCCTCCTCGCCGCCGCCTTGCGCCTGCGTCAGTTCCACCCGCTCCAGATCGGCGATCAACCGGGCCACGCCGGCACTCGATGCGTCGAGCCGGCTGGCGCAGGGGGCGACCTCGGTCGCGATCACCGCTACGGCGCGGCCGGTCGTGCCATGACGGCGGCAGAGCAATCGGGTGTTGGTCGAGATGTCCTGCACGTCGAGGGCGATCCGCTGGATTCGCGAAAGGCCGCCGAGCAGATCGGCGAAAGTCCGCCGCACGAACTCGGCCAGCGTCGCCAGTCGGCGATCCGCCTCGCACAATTGCCCGGTCACCTGGCTGACGTCGGCGATGCCGTGCTCGATGCGGACCAGCACATCGCCGTCGTCACCGCTGCCACCCTGCCGCTCGATCAGGCCGAGCAACCGCGTCGTCAAGGGACCGAGCTGGTCGATCGCAGCGATCAGCGCGGCGATCTCCCGGGAAAAGTCCTGCGCGGTCGCCCGCATCTGCGCGGCGACCAGCGCCGCCATGGTCGCCACCACCGCCGGCGGCGGTGCAGCATCATCGCCTTGCGGCAGCAGCATGCGCAAGATGTTCGCGCCATGTTCGACCCGCTGGCGGACACTGTCGCCGATCTGGATCGCGCCGAGCATCCGCGCCACCTCCGCCTGGACGGTTCGCATCACGCCGCTCACGTCCTGCGCCATCCGCGCCACGGTCTCCAGCTGAACCTCCAACGCATCGGCGCTGCTGGTCAGTTCGGCCGGCGCCTCCGGCCCGATCTTGCGCGATTCGACCGCGAGAAGATGATCCGCCTGACGCATGTCGGCGATGACCTTGCCGAACCGGTCGAGCTCGTCGCCGAAATAGCGCAGCTCGCGCCGTCCGCTCTCCAGTTTGCCTTCCATCCCCGCGACGAAGTTGAAGAAGGCGGTTTCACCGGACGAGGCGATCTTGATGCTCATGCCGTAGATGCCGAGCAGGTGCAGGATCTCGCCGACATCGGCGAGTAGCGCCCGCATCTCGCGCGTGCGACAGGTCAGCACCTGGATTTCTGCGGCGCGGCGTTCCTGCGCCGCCGGCAGCGTGTTCAACCGGTGCGCCGCGTTGCGCAGCCGTTTGATCGCCGTGCCGACCACCTCAGGCGACAGCGACGACTGGATCTCGTCGAGATCGGCGCCCATCCGGTCGATCGTGTCGATCGCATGCGCCAGCGTCTCGCCGACGCCGCGGAAGCGCAACTCGAGGTCCGCGACCATCTCGTCGAGTTGGTCGGCCATTTCCGCGATCGGCAGATGGAAGTGGGTCGGATTGTCGATCATCGTCATCATTCGTCTCTCATTCCGTCGCTCATCGCGCCGTCGCCTGGAGCATCTCGCGGGCGATCGCCTCCAGCGGCACGACGCGGTCGACCGCGCCACGCGCGATCGCCTCCTTGGGCATGCCGAATACCACCGACGTCTCCTCGTCCTGGGCGAAGGTGCGCGCCCCGGCCTCATGCATCTCCAACAGCCCGCGTGCGCCGTCATCGCCCATGCCGGTCATGATCACGCCGACGGCATTGGCACCGGCGTTGCGTGCCGCGGAGCGGAACAGCACATCGACGCTGGGCCGGTGTCGCGACACCAGCGGCCCCTCGCGCACCGCCACCGCATAGCGGGCGCCGTGGCGTTCCAGCATGGTGTGGCGGAGGCCGCCCGGCGCGATCAGCACCCGCCCGCGCATCACCGTGTCACCATGCTCGGCCTCCTTGACGTCGACCGCACACAATCCATCCAACCGCCGGGCAAAGGCGCGGGTGAAGCTTTCCGGCATATGTTGGACGATGACGATGCCGGGCGAATTGGCCGGCAGCGCCTCCAACACGGCGCGCAGCGCCTCCGTCCCTCCCGTGCTGGCACCGATGCAGACGACCATCTCCGTCGTCCGGCTGAGCGCGCGCCCGTTCGGCGGCGGCAGCATGGCGTCGGCCGACAGGCGCGTCGCCGGGCGGAGCGCCGGGCGCGCGCCGAGCTTGGCACTCGCTGCGCCCTTCACTGCCTCGCGGATCTGAAGATGCGCCTCGACCAGATGATCGGCGACGCCCAGGCGCGGCTTCAGGATCACGTCGACCGCACCCGCCTCCAGCGCCTGGAGCAACGTATCCGACCCCTCTTCGACCAGCGACGAGCACATCACCACCGGCACCGGGCATTGCGTCATCAGCTTGCGCAGGAAGGTGATGCCGTCCATCCGCGGCATCTCGACGTCCAGCGTGATGACGTCGGGCACCTCGCCCTGGATATAGCGCGCCGCCGCAAACGGATCGGCGGCCGCAGCGATCACCTCGATGTCCGGATCGGCGGACAGGATCGCCGTCATCGCCTGACGTACACTGGCGCTGTCGTCGATGACCAGAACGCGGATCTTCTTGCCCATGTCAGACGCGCCGGAAGACGGTGTTCGATACGGCTACCAGCGCGTCGTCCAAGTCGAGCCCGGCAATCGTTTCGGAATGGCCGAGGACCAGCAGGCCGCCGGGGACCAGACAGCGCGCGAGCCGCCGCACGACCTGCGCTTGCGTATCCTTGTCGAAATAGATCAGCACGTTGCGGCAGAAGATCAGGTCCATCGGCGCGCCGATCGGATAGTGGCTGTCGATCAGATTGTGCCGGGCGAAACCGACCGCGGCGCGCAGCGCCGGCACGATACGACGCTCGTCGCGGCGCGGGTCGCGCGCGGGCAGCGAATAGCGTTCGCGCAGCAACGGCGGCACGGGATCGAACAGTGCGCTGGGATAGACGCCGCGCCTCGCGATCTCGAGCACCTCGGTGTCGAGATCGGTGGCGAGGATCGCATAATCCGGCCCGCCATGATCCTGTGCGAAGGCATCGAGCAGCATCGCCAGCGTATAGGCTTCCGGCCCGGTCGAGCAGGCGGCACTCCATACCCGCACGCGCTGGGCCCCGGCATCGCGCCAACGCGGTAGCACCTCCTCGACCAGATAGGCGAAATGCCGCGGCTCCCGGAAGAAATCCGTCTTGTTCGTGGTCACCGCGTTGAGCAGCCATTCGGTGTCGTCGGCGAGATGGCCTTGGTCGAACAGCCAGGCGCAATAATCAGCCAAGGTTCCGCAGCCCAGCGCGCGGACACGGCGCCGCAGCCGCCCCTCCATCATGGTCTTCTTCGCCGGCGGCAGATGGATCCCGGACGCTGCGTGGATATAGTCGGCCAGCCGCCGGAAATTCCCCGGCGACAACGGATCGTCGGGTGGCAGGCCGAGCCCGTCGGCGGAGAGGGCGGCGAGGCTGCTGCTCATGCCGCCTCGTCGAGCGGCGCGATCAGCAGGTCGGCGTCGGCCGCGACGATATGGCGCAGATCGAGCAGGACGATGAAGCCGCCCCCGCGGCGCAGGATCCCCTCGATATGCTCCGACCGCCAGCGGATGCCGACATCCGGCGATGCCTCGATCGCGCCGCGATCGAAGCTGCTGACGTCTAGGACCCGATCGACGACAAGGCCCAGCGTCAGCGCGCGATCATCCTCCAGCGTCACGTCGACGACCAGGATGCGCGTCGCCAGCGTCGCCGCCGCAGGCGCGAGGCCAAGCCGTTGGCGCAGATCGACGACGGGCACCGACAGGCCGCGGACGTCGATGAGGCCGCACAGCCAGACGGGTGCGTTCGGCACCCGAAAGGCGGTTTGGTGGTCGAGAATTTCGCGAACGCTGACGACCGGCAGCGCGAAGTCCTCGTCCCCCAATCCGAAGACGACGACCTGGATTTCGCCCGCATCGATCATGCGGCGCGGCCGAACTCGCCGTCCTCGCCGTCCGGCCCGCCGGCGGTGAGGTCGAGCGCAAAGCCGCGCACCCGTACCTGCTGATCCGCGACCGTCGCCGGCCGGGCCGTCGCCCGGATCTTGCGCGCCGGACTCGCGACACGGGCACGGGCATTGGGCTTGCGCGGCGGTGACGCCGTCTGCGCCTTGCCCGCCTCGGTGCGGAAGAAGGCGATGCTTTCCTGCAGTTCCTCGGCCTGGCCGGCGAGCTGTTCGGACGTCGCCGAGATCTGGTCGGAGGCGGAGGCGTTCTGCTGCGTCACCGTATCGAGCTGCTGTATCGCCTCGTTGATCTGCGAGGCGCCGATGTCCTGTTCGCGGCAGGCGGCGCTGATCTCCGCAACGAGCTCCGCCGTGCGGCGGATGTCGGGCACCAGTTTCACCAGCATCTCGCCCGCCTGCGTCGCGGCCGTGACGGTTTCCGACGACATGCCGCTGATCTCGGCCGCGGCGGTCTGGCTGCGTTCGGCGAGCTTGCGGACCTCGGCGGCGACGACCGCGAAGCCCTTGCCGTGTTCGCCGGCGCGCGCCGCTTCGACGGCGGCGTTGAGCGCCAGCAGATCGGTCTGGCGGGCGATCTCCTGGACGATGCCGATCTTCTCGGCGATCGTCCGCATCGCCGTCACCGCCTGTTGCACGGCGGCACCGCTCACCTCGGCATCCTGCGACGACTGTCGGGCGATCTTCTCGGTCTGGGTGGCGTTGTCGGCGTTCTGTTTGATGTTGGCCGCCATCTGCTCCATCGACGCGGACGCCTCTTCCGCTGCGGCGGCCTGCTCGGTCGCACCCTGCGACACCTGTTCGGACGACGACGACAGCTGCTGGCTTCCCGCCGCGACATTCTGTGCCGCCGCCGTGGCATCGCCGACGACATTGCGCAGACGCTCCACCATCGCCACCAGCGCCTGACCGAGCTTGTCCTTATCCGACAGGGGCTTGTGCTGCACGGTCAGGTCACCGCCGGCGATCGCGTCGGCCAGTTGGGCGCTCTGCCGCAAATTGGCCGTCATACGGTTCACCGTTTCGACCAGATCGCGGATCTCGTCATTGCTCCGCACCGCAAGATCCTGATCGAGATCGCCGATCGCTACCGCTTCAATCGCCGTCGAAACGATATTCAACCCGCGGGTGACCAGACGCGAGATGTAGAAGGCGCTGCCCGTGGCGATCACCAGGGCGAGCAGGCCGGCAACCAGCATGATCTCACGCGACTGGACATAGAGTTCGTCGGTGCCCTGATCCGCCTCCTTCATCATCGTCCGCTGCAAATCGGAGAGATTGGTGATTGACGTCATAAAGTCGTCCATCAGCTTCGCCTGCTCGGTGTTCGACAGCTGCGCCGCTTCTTCATTCTTGTTGGCGTAACCAAGGTCGCGGATGTGATCGAAGGTCGGCTTCAGCGCCGTCCACTTCGCGTGCAGATCGTCCCACAGCGGCTTGCCACGCTCGGTAGCGCGGCGACGGCCGTCCGCCATCAACTGCTCCATTTCCGCCTCGCGACGGACCACTTTATCGTAATAGCCTTTCATCACGGTCGCATCGCTGTTGAGGATCAGCGATTGCTGGTCGGCGAGGATCTGGCTTTGATCGGTGTCGATCTGCTGAGTGATCGACAGACGCTTGGCCGGGCCGGCGATCACGTCCGAGATCGCTTCGTTCATCGTGTTCAGCTTCGAAATGCTCATCGCCACCACGGCGAGGAACAACAATACGAGGATGGTGAAGGTCACCCCCAGCTTCAGCTTGATCGTTGCCCGCATGATAACTTCCCCAATCCGATCGTTGTGTCAGTGAGTGGCAGCGGCGACGCCGAGGTCGTGCGATGCCTTCAAAAAGATTGCCTGCAGATCAGGCAGTACGACGAGGTCGCCACGCCAGCGCACCAGGCCGCGCATATGCTGGCGCGCCCAGCGGATGCCGACCGCCGGCACCTCCTCCGCCAGCGCCTGGGCGAAGGTCGCGACCTCGTGCACGCGGTCGGTGCGTAGGCCGATCAGCGTCGGCTCGCCGTCCAGCGGCAGGTCGATGACCACGATCCGGCTGTCCGCGCTGGCGGCGGCACGCTCCATGCCGAAGGCGAGGCTGAGATCGGCGACCGGCACGATCCTGCCACGGAAGTTGATGACATGGCCGACCAGCGCCGGCGCCCCCGGAATGGCGGTCTCCGGCAGCAGGTCGATGATTTCCTGCACTTGCACGGCTTCGAGCGCGAAGGTTTCCCCGCCGAGCTCGAAGATCAGCACCTCCAGCTCGCCCTGCGCGTTCCACGCGCCGGCGTCGGGTTGCGGCCCCACCTGGGCGTCAACCTGCTGCACGGGCATTCTCCTCGTGCGGCTGGGCCAGCGCGACGAGTTGCGCCACGTCGAGGATCAGGGCGACACCACCGTCGCCCAGGATCGTAGCGCCGGCGAAGCTCGCCACATGCCGGTGAAACGGCGACAGCGACTTGATCACCGTCTGGTGGCTGCCGACGATCTGATCGACCACCAGGCCGACCCGCTCGCCGCCTGTGGCGACGACGACGATCTTCTGATGCGGATCGGGGCGGGTGCCCGTGGCGAACAGCTCACGTAGACGCAGGAACGGCACAAGCCGGTCGCGCAACGTGATGACGCTGCGCCCGCGCGAGCGCAAATCTTCCGACAGGGGCAGTTCGAGGCATTCCTCGACCGCGGCGAGCGGGATGACGTAGTGGCCCCCTCCCACGCGGACCAGCAGCCCTTCGATGATCGCGAGGGTCAGCGGAATGCGGAGCGTGAGGGTCGATCCCTCGCCCGGCCGGCTGACGAGCTCGATCGCGCCGCGCAGGCTTTCGATCGTCCGCTTGACCACATCCATGCCGACCCCGCGGCCGGACAGATTGGTGACCTGCGCCGCCGTGGAGAAACCGGGGTGGAAGATCAGCGCTAGCAGTTCGTCGTCGGTCAGGGGCTGGCCGGACTGGATCAGCCCGTTCGCCTCTGCCTTGGCGCGGACCCTTTCGCGATCGACGCCGCGGCCATCGTCGGCGACGGTGATCAGCACCTCGCCCCCCGCCTGCCGCGCGGCGAGCCGGATCCGGCCGGTCGCCGGCTTGCCCGCCGCGATACGATCCGCTGCCGTCTCGAGGCCATGGTCGCAGGCGTTGCGGACGATGTGGACCAGCGGATCGAACAGCCGTTCGATCACCGTCTTGTCGACCTCGGTCGCCTCACCCTCGGTGGTCAGCGCGATGTCCTTGCCGGTGTCGCGGGCAAGGTCATGGATCAGCCGACGGAAGCGGCCGAATAGCGAGGACACGGGCACCATGCGCAAGACCATCATCGTGTCGCGCAATTCGCCGGAGAGTCGCTCGATCTCCTCGGCCACCGATCGCAGCGTCAGATCGTGGCGCTGGCCGGCGAGCTGCGACAGGCGGCTCTGCGCGATCACCAACTCCCCGACCCGATCCATCAGTTCGTCGAGCCGTTCGGCGGGGACACGGACGCTTTCCCGTGCCGGACCCGCCGCTGTCGCCGCCACACCGGTCGGCGCCTCTGCCTGGGATGGAACGACGGTGAGCGCTTCCTGCGTGCCGGTGGCGGGCGCTGCGATCGGCGCCATCTCCAGTATCATGTCGTCCATGACGAACAGGAAGACATCCTCAATCGCTTCGCGTGAAATGTCGCCGATCAGCGTCACGTCCCAGCCGATCCAGCATTCCTCGGGCACCAGATCCGTCAGAGGGGGAATGGCATCCCTGCGTGCGACGACCCGGCATTCACCCAGCGCGCGCAGCTCGTCGAGCAGCATCAGCGGGTTGGTGCCATTGGCCATGGCGTTCGGCGGCAGCCGGAACGAAAGCCGCCAACCCTGTTCCTGCACCATCGCCGCGGCGCCATCGTCCGCGTCCGCGACCGCAGCAGCGAGCCGGTTTAGGATCGCGCGCCCCTGAGCGTCCGACGCGTCGCCGTCGATCAGTGCCTGCATATGGTCACGCGCCGACAGGATGACCGCGACCAGCTCCGGCGTGGCCCGAGCGTCGCCCTTACGGACACGATCGAACACGCTCTCGCAATGGTGGGTGAATGCGGCGAGCGCGTCGAAACCGAACATCGCTCCCGACCCCTTCAGCGTGTGCAGGCCGCGGAACACCGCATTGACCAGCCCGGCATCGTCGAGACGATGCCCGAGGTCGAGCAGGCTCTGCTCGATCTGATCGAGCAATTCCGCCGCCTCGACGCGGAAGGTGGCGATCGGATCCTCGGCGGTCACCGACCGAGCACCTTGCGCACGACGCGGATCAGTTGTTCCGCTTCGAACGGCTTGACGAGCCACCCCGTCGCGCCCGCCTCCTTCGCCTGCGCCTTCATGGCGGCGTCCGATTCGGTCGTCAGGAAGATGATCGGGATGCCGGCCTGCGTGGGCTGCGCGCGCAGCGCACGGATCATCGCCAGCCCGTCCATGTTCGGCATGTTCAGATCGGTGACGATCAGATCAAAGCGCGTTTCCGACGCTTTGGTCAGGCCGTCTTCACCGTCGACCGCCTCGGTCACGGCATAGCCGGCGCCGGTCAGAGCGATGCGGATCGCCATGCGCAAGCTGGCGCTGTCGTCCACCGTCAGGATCGCAGCAGTCATTGAATCGCTTCTCCATGG
>JAEWJQ010000176.1 GCA_023386515.1 Pseudomonadota bacterium
CATGTCGCGGTATTTGGTGCTCGGCGCGCGATTGCCCCAAGCCTGGAAGAAATACTGCATGCAGACGCGGATCTCGCCCTCCACGCCGCCGATCGCCTGTTGCAGCAGGCGGGCGAATTGCGGGTCCGGGGACTCGCAGCGGACGGGATATTGCAGCCGTTTGTCGTGGTAATACATGCTTGCGTCTCCTGCTGACGGACGGCGTCGACCTTGCGCCGACTGCGTCAACAACCCGCGGGGACGTCGAGGGTTTGTTGTGATGCCGCAATAAAGTCGCGTAATCGTAATAACTTAGATGAAGTTCTTACGATTTGGTCGGCAGAGGGTGGCGCGGCCGCGGCAGGCCGAGGTGCGGCCTCGATCCAGGCTCGGCAACACCAACGACACGGACCCTTTGCCAATGCCGCGCATTGGCCGAATACCGCAACAGACGCATGAGGGGGATCGGATGGCGCGCCAAGATCAAGCCGTGAGGACCGGCGGCGTGACGTTGCCGCTCTGGTCACTGGCCTTCCCGGCAGTGGCGATCGTCGCCGTGCTCATTTCGCTCTATGCGATGGGGACGATCGGTGTGATCGCCGCCGCACTGGTGCTGTTCGGTACGGTGATCGCGGCGGTCCATCACGCCGAAGTGGTCGCCCATCGGGTCGGTGAGCCATTCGGAACGCTCGTCCTTGCGGTGGCGGTGACGGTGATCGAGGTGTCGCTGATCGTCAGCCTGATGCTGTCGGACGCGGGTGATGCGGCCAGCCTGGCGCGCGACACAGTATTCGCCGCAATCATGATCATCCTCAACGGCATATTGGGTGTCTGCTTGCTCGTCGGCGGGGCGGCGCACGGAGAGCAGCGTTTCTCGCTGCGCGGTGCGAGCGCGGCACTGTGCACGCTGGCGGCGCTGGTCGTGTTGTCGCTGATCCTGCCCAATTACGTCACCCGCGCACCTGGCCCGCCCTATGCACCGTCCCAACTAATCTTCGTCGCGGTCGTCAGCCTCGCGCTCTACGGCACGTTCGTGCTGGTCCAGACCGTGCGCCACCGCGAATATTTCCTGCCGGCGGGCGATGCTGCCGAGGATGGGCATGAGGATATTCCCGGAGATCGGGTAGCTTGGCTGTCGTTCGGCACCTTGCTGGTCGCGCTCGTCGGGGTAGTCCTGCTTGCCAAGGGTTTGTCGGCCAAGGTCGAGGCGGCGATTGTCGATGCCGGGCTGCCGCTGGCCATCGTCGGCGTGGTGATCGCGGCGCTGGTGCTGGCTCCGGAGAGTCTGGCGGCCGTGCGGGCGGCCCGGCGCAACCGCTTGCAGACCAGCCTCAACCTCGCCTTGGGATCGGCGCTGGCGACGATCGGGCTGACCATCCCCGCGGTCGCCGTGACCAGCCTCGTGCTTGGCCTGCCCCTGGCGCTGGGGATCGGCGCCAAGGGCATGACGTTGCTGGCGCTGTCGCTGTTCATCGCCACGGTGTCGCTGGGCACCGGCCGCACGACCGTATTGCAGGGCGCGGTTCACCTTGTGATCTTCGCGGCCTACCTGTATACCACGGTCGTGCGGTGACACGGCCGGTCCGCCGTCACCGCGTCAGAAGGCTAGCGGGACGAAGCGCTTCACCCGCGCGGCATAGGCGTCATATTTTCCGCCAAATCGTAGCCTGAGCAGCCGCTCCTCGATCCTGACGCGCAGCCATGTGCCGAAAGCGTAGACGGGAAGCGCCGCGACCAGACGCGGCTCGTGTCCCAAGCCGAGGGCGACGCCGACCAGTAATAGTCCGATGGCGGTGTAAATCGGGTGACGGACGTGGGCGAACGGCCCTGCCGTGACGAGCGCATGATCCACACGGGTGCGGGCGACGATGCTCCAGTTTCGCCCCATCGTCCGCCGCGCCCACAGGAACAGCGTCAAGGCCGCGCCGATGCAGACGGCGGACAGGATGGCCATGCCGAGCGCGCTCGCGCCGAGGGGATCGAGGGCGACGCGGATCGGCCCGGTGGCGACGATGACGAAGCCCACGCCCTGGATGCCGATCCCCAGCAACGAAGCGCCGTCACGCGTCGCGCCCTCTTCCGCGGACCGTCCCCGGCGAGCCAGCGCCACGGTGGCAGCGAACAGGCACAGGCCGGTGGCGGTGACCGCGATTCCCGGCAGACTGGTGACGCCGCTCATCGTGGCCTTTGCCGGGCGGCGAGGGCCAGCCCGGCCGCGATCTGGATCGCGGCATAGACCCGGCGCCGGCCCGGCCGGTCGACGAACGGCCGCACTGCCTTTTCGGCGCCGAGCGCGTCCTCCTTCCAAAGGTCGACGTGGCGGCGCGGCTGGATCAGGCCGACCAGGCCATCGCCGACCATGAAGATCGCCGCCATCTCGGCGACCCGTGGGAGCAGCCGGCCGCTCATGAGGCGGGCTTCCGCGCCGCCTGTCCGGCCCGCCACGCCTGCAACTCCTCGACCGCGACGCTGCGGCGCAGGATCTTGGCGTCGGGATCGACGACATAATGGGCGTCGGCGGGGATGGTCAGCGTGCCATGGCCAGCGGACATCGGCAGGGTCGTCAGCTTGCCGGCGACGTCGACCTCGACCGGCATCGGGAAGGGGCCGCCGCCGGGTACGTTCCATGCCAGGGTTACGCGATCGCCGCTGCGCGTTTCCAGCAGTTCGGGCAGCTTCGCCTGGCGAAGGTAGACGTCGAAGAACCAGCCATAGTCCTTGCCGGTCACCTGCCGGACGAAGCGCTCATATTCCTCGCTCGATCCATAGCGCGGGCGGAAATTGCCCGGTTTCGGATCGGGCCGCCCGTAGACGGCGAGCGTCGTCACCTTCCAGAAGGCGTCGTCACCGATCAGGCCGCGCAGCGTGTGGAGC
>JAEWJQ010000264.1 GCA_023386515.1 Pseudomonadota bacterium
GTTGGTCGCGGACGACGTCGGCAACACGATCTGGCGGGTCGCCGCGCGCTGATCCGGCGCCGCGGCGGCGTTCTTCCATCGGGAGGTGGTTGGCGTCGGAGGCCCGCCCGATCAGGCCGGCTGCAAGGTCTTCGCCACCTGTGCGCGGACCAGCTCGGCGGTCGCGCCGAAGACGAGATGCGACGACAGGCCGTACAGATGCGTCGACGCCGGGCTGTCCCACGGCGCCGCGCCGAGACCGGCGGCCGGCACCGCCCCTTCGTCGAGCAAGGCCGCGGTGGCGGTGCCGAAGGCGCTGCCATAGCCGGCGGTGACACCCGGCCGGAACTCCGCCGCAATGCCGTAGGCGACGCCAAGCGCCGCACCCAGCGCATAATGGACGAGCTGGCCAGCGAGCGGCTTGTCCGCCTCCGGCACGGTTCCGCCGATCGTGTGGGCGACGATCGCGTCCGCCGCCTGAGCGGTCGCCGGCTCCACGTCAGAGCCGCCGCGGTCGTCGGAAAAGGCGCCGGCCAGCGCCTGGAAGCGGTCCATCGCAAAAGAGGCGGCCACCCCCGCGACAATCCCGGCCAAGGCGCCGCGCAGCACGCGCGCGCCGACGGTCTGTTCGCTCGGCTGGGTCATCACTGTCTCCCGGTGGCCGGACAATCCGGCACTGATCCAGGATAACCCGGGCCGCGAGCCGACGATCCCGTTGCGAGGGATCGACGGCGGGTCCGGTACGCGAGCGCACCGTCAGCGGGATCAGGCGATCGTCAGGCCGACGTCGACATTGCCCCGCGTCGCATTCGAATAGGGGCAGATCTGATGCGCGGCCTCGACCAGCTTCGTTGCTTGCTCGCGATCAAGACCGGGAAGGTCGACGGTCAGGTCGGCGGTGATGCCGAAGCCACCGGCGGCGCGCGGGCCGATACCCACCTTCGCCGACACAGCGACGTCGTCCGGCACCTTCACCTTGAGCTGCTGACCCGCAACCTTCAGCGCACCGATGAAGCAGGCGGAATAGCCGGCGGCGAACAGTTGCTCGGGATTGGTCCCCTCGCCGCCCGCACCGCCCAGTTCGCGCGGCGTCGACAGCTTCAGGTCGATCCGGCCATCCTCGCTGCGCGCATGACCGTCGCGCCCCCCGGTGGCGGTGGCGGCGGTGCTGTACTTGACGTCGATCGACATTCTGATCTCCTCGCGAATTTCGTTATCGCGATAAGTATCTAGCCGCTGCCGGATGGCGCGTAAAGGAAAAACGTATCGCGATAAGCAATTTGTGGTAGGCTGCTGCGATGGCTGTCGATCCGTCCCCCGCCCCGCTGCCCCTTGATGAGCAGCTGTGCTTCTCACTCTATGCCGCGACGATCGCGATCAACCGCGCCTACAAGCCGATGCTCGATCGGCTGGGCATCACCTATCCCCAGTTTCTGGTGCTGCAGGCGATCCGGGAACAGGACGGCCGCACGATCGGCCAGATCGCCGAACGGCTCAGCCTGGAATCGAGCACGATCACGCCGCTGGTCAAGCGCCTCGAGGTGGCCGGTCTGGTGTCCCGCGCCCGCGACGCCAGGGACGAGCGACAGGTCCGCATCAGCCTGACCGAAGCGGGCGAGCGGCGCTGGCGCGATACCGGCTGCCTCGCCCCGTCATTGCTCCAGCGGAGCGGCCTGACGCCCGCCGACGCCGTCGATCTCAATGCCAGGATCAGACGGCTCCACGCGGCGCTGACCGATCCCGGCTGATCGCGGATCAATTCTGCGCGGTCGGTTCGTGATAGGGGCAGCCGTTGAAACGCGCCCGGAAATCCGCCGAATGGCGATAGGTGTCGCGACGTGCCCGGTTGATGTTGCCGAGCGGGCGATGGGCGGCGAGCCCGGTCCACACGCTGAAGCGCATCTCCTCGTTGACCGCCTGCACCGTCGCCTCGTCCCAGCTGTCCTGTGCCGGCACGCGCACGGTGGCGACGCGGATGAAGGGGGCGTCGTCCTCCTTCCACTCGGTGGTCGCATCCTCGACCGGCTGCTTGTCGAGGTCGCGGCAGAGCTGCACGCGGAATTCCCATGCCGCGTCGAGCCCGCGCATCGCGTCGCGCACATCCTCGCGAATCGCATTCTCGCGCCCGTCGATCTCGACGATCCGGCCGGTCAGCGCGGTCTGTTCCGGCGCGACCGGCACCAGGCTGAACTTGGCGATATGGTCACCGTAGCGGAACGGCGTCGCGCTGTAATAGGTCTCGCCAAGCGGATCGACGTTGGGCGCGCCGCCAAGTGTGTCGACCGCCGCGCTCTTGGTGCCGACCGCCTCTAACGCGTGATGCACGCCGCGAAGTACCGCGGAGATCGCGGTCTTGCCCGCCTCGATCCGGTCGGTGGTCTTGGCGAGCAGCTTGAGATTGCCGAGGAACTTCTCCGCCGTCTTGGCCTGGAACACGGGTCCGTTGACCATCACGAAATCCTGCGTGTCGCCGTCCGCATCGGGCAGCCGATCGCCCGTGACACCGAGCACCTTCATCGCCAATCCGCGCGGCAGGCTGATCACGTCGGGCAGCAGATCGCCGGCGTTGGTCGACAGACGCAGGAAGACGTCATGCGTGCCCGGCGTGGCGAACAGCCCCTGCGCCAGCTCGGGCGGCAAGCCGCCATCGATCGTCATCTGCCCCTTCAGGATGCCGTGCGCCTTGGCATGAACCGATCGCACTGCGTGGCCATAGTCCGCCGCCGTGCGTTCCAGGATCACGTCGAAGGTGTCCTTGAGTTGCCGATGGGTATCGCGCTCCTCATCGGCAATCGTCTCGACATCGTCGGCATAGCGAACGGGAGGCTGTATCATGACATGATCCTTTCGGCCGAACGGCGGAGGAGGCGCAGCCTATGTCTGGCGCCCCGAATTAGGTCAGTATTGCGCCGCGACATGCAATCGCACCGACCGCGACAGAATGCCCACCGATCTGCGAACTATTCGCAGCGCGTCGATGGCTTTTTTGGTTCCAATCACCCAACAAACTGCAAGCAATCGAAGTTTCTGTACGGAACCGTGCACACATCAACACTACATGGACCGGGCGAAGACGGATTACTAAATCGGGGCAAGATGACGGCAGATATGATCGAGCAGCACGGCAACCCGATCCGCGTCCATGCGGCGGCAACCGGCGATGTGTACCGCAACAGCTTCCTGACCAGCCTGGATCCCGACGATCTGGCGCTGCTCGCCCCCCATCTCCACCGCACGTCCTTCGTGATCGGCGAGGAGATCGCGCGCACCGGGGCACCGATCGAACGGATCTGTTTCCCCGAAGGCGCAGTGGCCGCGATGCTCGATTCCCATTCGGACGGCCGTCGCCTCGCCGTCGGACTGGTCGGGCGCGAGGGCCTGTTCGGCTGGCCGCTGCTGCTCGGCGAGACGCATTGGCCGCACGATGTGGTGATGCGCGCCGAGGGTTGCACCGCGCTGCATATCGCCCGCGCGCCGCTACTCGCGGCGATCGAGGAAAGTCCGACGCTGCGCGACCAGCTGCTGCGCTTCGTCAACGTCATCAACGTCCAGATGGCGAGCACCATCGTCTCGTCGCTGGTCCATCCCGTCGAGCGCCGCATGGCGCGGTGGATCCTGCTCTATCACGATCGGGTCAGCGGCGACGACATCTGCCTGACGCATGAGGAATTCCGGCTGATGCTCGGCGTCCGTCGCTCCAGCATCACCGAGGCGCTGCACCGGCTGGAAGCGGAGCAGGCGGTACGCGGGCTGCGCGGCCGGGTGGTGGTGCGTAATCGCGCCAAGCTGATGGAGATCGCCGGCGATACCTATGGTCCCGCCGAACGGGCCTATCAGCGGCTGATCCTTGGCGCGCAGGTTGATGGCGCCAGCGACGGCGCCGCCCTCTTCGACGCACGATAACGCCCACCCCGCCCGCCGCCGCGGGGGGGGCGGCCGGGGGGGGGGTTTTGAGGG
>JAEWJQ010000319.1 GCA_023386515.1 Pseudomonadota bacterium
ACGCTACATTCGTAACCGACCCATTCCCCGTGAAAGGCCCCGCGTGCTCGCGCTGACCATCATCCAGATCCTCCAGGTGCTGCTCGACGTCATCTGGTGGATCATCTTCGTGCAGTTCATCCTGTCGCTGCTGATCGTCTTCAACGTCATCAACACGTCGAACAATTTCATCCGGTCGCTGCACTACGGCCTCGATCGGGTGACCGAGCCGATGTACCGGCCGATCCGCCGCTTGCTGCCCAATGCCGGCGGCATCGATTTCTCGCCGATGGTGGTGCTGATCCTGATCGCGATCGGTGACATCATCCTGCGCAATCTCGCGATCAGCGTCGTCAGCTCCGCGGTCGTATAACCCATGGCTGCGTGGCGGATCGTCGGCGACGGGCTGGCGATCGCGATCCGGGTGACGCCGCGCGCCGGCCGCGACGCACTGAGCGCGGGCACTGACGACCATCTCGTCGCACGCCTCGCCGCGGCGCCGGTCGATGGCCAGGCCAATGCGGCCCTGATTGCGCTCGTCGCCAAGGCGTTTGGCCTGCCCAGACGCGCCGTCAATCTGGTCGCGGGCGACACGGCGCGGGTGAAGCGGCTGCACCTCGCCGGTGACGGTGCTGCGCTGGCACAAATCGCCGCCGCCTTCTAAGAGACGGGCATGACCGCCACCCTCATCGACGGCAAGGCGCGCGCGGCGCGCCTGCGAGCCGACATCGCCACCCACGTCGCGCCGTTCAAGGCCGCCACCGGCCGCGCGCCGGGTCTGGCCGTGGTGCTGGTCGGCGAAGATCCGGCCAGCGCCGTCTACGTCCGATCGAAGGGCAAGGCGACGCGCGAGGCGGGCATGGAGAGCTTCGAGCATCGCCTGCCCGTGGATACGACGTCGGAGGCGCTGCTCGCGCTGGTCCGCGACCTCAACGCCGATCCGCGGGTCGACGGCATCCTCGTCCAGCTGCCGCTGCCCGCGCATATCGACACGCAGGCGGTGCTGCTCGCGATCGATCCCGACAAGGATGTCGATGGCTTCCACCCGGTCAACGCCGGCCGGCTGGCGATCGGCGCCGCGGGCTTCGTGCCGTGCACGCCGCTCGGCTGCCTGCTGTTGCTTCAGGACATCCACCCGCAGCTCGCCGGCATGGAGGCGGTGGTGATCGGCCGATCGAACATCGGCGGCAAGCCGATGGCGCAATTGTTGCTGCAGCAGAGCTGCACGGTGACCGTGACGCACAGCCGCACCCGCGACATCGCCGCCCACGTCCGCCGCGCCGACATCGTCGTCGCCGCGGTCGGCATCGCGCATTTCGTGCAGGGCGACTGGATCAAGCCGGGTGCCAGCGTGATCGACGTCGGCATCAACCGCACGGAGACGGGCCTGGTCGGCGATATCGACTTCGCCGCGGCGCAAGCGGTGGCGGGGGCGATCACCCCGGTGCCGGGCGGCGTCGGGCCGATGACGATCGCCTGCCTGATCCGCAACACCTATGTCTCCGCCTGCCGCCGCGAAGGCCGGCCCGACGGCCTGGAGGCGGCATCGTGATCGAGCTGTTCGTCTCCTCGGTCATCACCTTCTTCGTCGTCATCGATCCACTCGGCTGCGCACCGATCTACGCCGGCCTGTCCGCCGGCGCCTCGCCGATCCATCGCCGCGCGATGGCGGTCCGCGCCGTCACCGTCTCGTCGATCATCCTGCTCGTCTTCGCGCTGGTCGGCGAGAAGCTGCTCCACGGCCTCGGCATCAGCCTGGCGAGCTTCCGCATCGCCGGCGGCATCATGCTGTTCCTGATCGCGCTGGAGATGGTGTTCGAACGCCGCACCCAGCGCCGCGAGGATCGCGCCGCCAAGGTTGCCCACGATCCGGAAGCGGACGACGTGTCGATCTTCCCGATGGCGATGCCGATGATCGCCGGACCTGGGTCGATCGCGACGGTGATGCTGCTGATGGCGCGCAGCAACGGACTGGAAGCGTCGCTCGTCGTGCTTGCGGCGATGGCGACGATCTTGCTGATGACGCTGCTCGCGCTGCTCGCGGCGGGGCCGCTGATGCGGCTGGTCGGCACGCGGATCGAGGCGGTGATCACCCGCCTGCTCGGCGTGCTGCTCGCCGCGCTGGCGGTGCAATTCGTGATGGACGGGTTGCAGGTCAGCCTGCACTGAATCGCCCGCCGATCACAATGCCACCGGCCCGTCGCACGGTGACCGGATGACGGTCGAGGGCAACCCCGGCTGATCCGACGGCATTTCCGTGCAGCGGCGTTCGCGCTTGTTGGCGGCCGCCCTGTTCGCCTACCATCGCCGCCGGTCGCGCGGCGTGTAGGGCCACGCGAGTCTTGGGGAGTCGGGGATGAAGCGGGGTCTGTCCGGATGCGTGGCGATCGCGATGCTGCTGACGGGATGTGGCGGCGATGGCACCGGCACTATCGCGAGCAGCGGCAGTTCCTCGTCCGCGTCGACCGGCACGGCGGGATGCAGCCTGAGGGAGCGGCAAAATTGGGTCGCGGCACAGGTGCGCGAATGGTATCTATTCCCCGACACGCTGCCGACCAGTCTCGACCCGTCGGGCTATACCACCGTCGATGCCTATCTCGACGCGCTCACCGCGACCGCACGCGCGCAGGGCAAGGACCGCTATTTCAGCTATCTGACGTCGATCGCGCAGGAAAACGCCTATAACAGCTCGGGCGCGACCGCCGGCTTCGGCATCCGCCTGAGCCTCGACACCAGCGCCGGCGCCCGTCTCTACGTTACCGAAGCGTTCGAGGGCGGCCCGGCCTTCGCCGCGGGGATCGATCGCGGCGCCGAGATCACCGCGATCGGCACGAGCAGCAGCGCACTGACCAGCGTCACCGATCTCTATGCGC
Source organism: Pseudomonadota bacterium (assembly GCA_023386515.1). Next base: position 2,853 of record JAEWJQ010000319.1, read on the forward strand.
AGGGCAATGACGCGCTCAACACCGCGCTCGGCCCGTCGACCGCCGGCACCACACGCTATCTGCAGATCCGCGACGCGAGCGGCACGCGGGTGGTGGCGGTGACCAAGGCCGACTTCAACCTCGCCGCGGTCTCGCCGCGCTACGGGGCGCAGATCATCTCCGATGCCGGCCAGCAATATGGCTATATCAACCTGCGCACCTTCATCAGCGCCGCCGACCAGTCGCTGCGCGACGCCTTCGCGCGCTTCCGGGCGGCGGGGATCACGCAGGTGGTGATCGACTTCCGCTACAACGGCGGCGGCGCGCTCTCCACCGCGGAGCTGATGGGCGATCTGCTCGGCGCCAACCGCTCGACGTCGGAGGTGTTCGACTACGTCACCTTCCGGCCGGAGAAGTCGAGCGAGAACACCACGCGCTTCTTCCAGCCGCAGCCGCAATCGATCGCGCCGACCCGCCTCGCCTTCATCGGTACCGGCAGCACCGCCTCGGCCAGCGAACTGGTGATCAATGCGATGATCCCGTACCTTCACGCCAATGTCGGGCTGATCGGCACCAACACTTACGGCAAGCCGGTCGGCCAGATCGCGCTCGACCGATCGCAATGCGACGACCGGCTGCGCCTGATCGCGCTGGCGCTCCAGAACGCCAACCGGCAGGGCGGCTATTACACCGGCCTTGCCGGCACGGTGGAGGCGAGCTGCCGCGCTGGCGACGACATCCGCTATCCGATGGGCGACCCGCGCGAGGCGTCGACCCGCGCCGCGCTGGACTTCCTGCAGGGCAAGAGCTGCACGCCGATCACCGCCAGCGCCAACACCGGCGTGAGCGCGCAGGCGGCGGGTGGCCGCATGTCGCTGACGCCGTCGGCGGGCGACGCCTCGCCGGCGCAGCGTGACGTGCCGGGCCTGTTCTGAGCCGGGGCGGCGGGGGGGGGGGG
>JAEWJQ010000057.1 GCA_023386515.1 Pseudomonadota bacterium
GCCCATGATCGTACCTCTCTTCCCCTCTCCCCTTGTGGGAGAGGGAGGGGCCCACCGCCGTCAGGTGGTGGGAGGGTGGGGGGAAACGGAACGCCTGTGGCTTCCCCCTCATCCAAGCTTCGCTAACCGGCGAGCCGGCAAGCTAAGCTATCCTTCTCCCACAAGGGGAGGAGGCTTATTCGCCTTAGCCCTTCAGCACCTCGAGCAGCGTCGAGCCCAGCTCCGACGGCGAAGCCGCGACCTTGATGCCGGCGGCTTCCATCGCCGCGATCTTGTCCTCGGCGCCGCCCTGGCCGCCCGACACGATTGCACCGGCGTGACCCATGCGACGCCCCGGAGGCGCGGTGCGGCCGGCGATGAAGCCCGCCATCGGCTTGCTGCGACCGCGCTTCGCCTCGTCGCGGAGGAACTGCGCCGCTTCCTCTTCGGCCGAACCGCCGATCTCGCCGATCATGATGATCGACTCGGTCGCGTCGTCGGCTAGGAACAGTTCCAGCACGTCGATGAAATTGGTGCCGTTGACCGGATCGCCGCCGATTCCGACCGCGGTGGTCTGGCCGAGGCCGGCGTTCGACGTCTGGAACACCGCTTCATAGGTCAGCGTGCCCGAGCGCGACACGACGCCGACCGAACCCTTCTTGAAGATCGATCCCGGCATGATGCCGATCTTACACTCGCCCGGCGTCAGCACGCCCGGGCAGTTCGGCCCGATCAGCCGCGACTTCGATGCCGACAGCGCGCGCTTGACGCGAACCATGTCGAGCACCGGGATACCTTCGGTGATGCAGACGATCAGCGGCACTTCCGCATCGATCGCCTCGAGGATCGAGTCCGCGGCGAAGGGCGGCGGCACGTAGATCACCGACGCATCGGCGCCGGTCTTGGTCACCGCTTCGGCGACGGTGTCAAACACCGGCAGGCCGAGATGCTCGGTACCGCCCTTGCCCGGCGTGACGCCGCCGACCATCTGCGTGCCGTAGTCCAGTGCCGCCTTGGTGTGGAAGCTGCCGGTCTCACCGGTCATGCCCTGGGTGATGACCTTGGTGTTCTTGTTGACGAGGATGCTCATGGAGGCTCCCGAGAGTGACAGCCTCCGTCGGCGGAGGCCATGATAAAAGGCGCTGGCGACCACCGGCCGCCGGCGCTGGAAGACGATTAGGCGAGGCTCTCGTCGATGCCCTTGCAGGCGACGAGCAGCTCCTTGACCGCGTCGACCGAAACCTGAAGGTTGGCCTTCGCCTCGTCCGACAGCTTGACCTCGACGACCTTCTCGACGCCGCCGGCGCCGATCACGACGGGCACGCCAACATAAAGATTGTCGATGCCGTACTCGCCGGACAGGTGGGCGGCCGCGGGCAGGATGCGCTTCTGGTCGTAGAGATACGCCTCGGCCATCGCGATGCCGCTGGTCGCAGGCGCATAATAGGCGGAGCCGGTCTTGAGCAGCGCAACGATCTCACCGCCGCCGCCGCGCGTGCGCTTGATGATCTCGTCGACCTTGTCCTTGGTCGAGAAGCCCATCTCGATGAGATCACTGACCGGAATGCCGCTGACGGTCGAGTATTCGAGCACCGGTACCATCGTGTCGCCGTGGCCGCCGAGCACGAAGGTGTTCACGTCCTTCACCGACACGCCGAACTCCTCGGCGAGGAAGTGGCTGAAGCGGGCCGAGTCGAGCACGCCGGCCATGCCGACGACCTTATTCGCCGGCAGGCCGGAGAATTCGCGCAGCGCCCAGACCATCGCGTCGAGCGGGTTGGTGATGCAGATCACGAAGGCGTCGGGCGCATTGGCCTTGATGCCCTCACCCACCGCCTTCATCACCTTGAGGTTGATGCCGAGCAGGTCGTCACGGCTCATGCCGGGCTTGCGTGCGACACCGGCGGTGACGATGATCACGTCCGCACCAGCGATGTCGGCGTAATCGTTCGAGCCCTTGATGCTGGCATCGAAGCCCTCGACCGGGCCGCACTGCGACAGGTCGAGCGCCTTGCCCTGGGGCACACCCTCGACGACGTCGAACAGGACGATATCGCCCAGCCCCTTGAGGGCGGCGAGGTGCGCGAGCGTGCCGCCGATATTGCCGGCGCCGATCAGCGCGATCTTCTTGCGGGCCATCCCAATCCTACTCCGTGATGAGGGCGTGTGAATTGGTCACGCCGCATAGGCCTATTGGTGCGATGGCACAACCGCATAACGACCACCGGTTAAGATAATTGATGATAATCGTTCGCGATAGCGATAAGCGGCATTTCTTCCGCTGCAACACTCGTCGTCACGCGCCGCGCACGGCCACTCAGCCGGCGCCGTGCCCTTGGGCAAGATACTCGTCCGAGCGCATTTCCTCCAACCGGCTGACGGTGCGCTGGAATTCGTAGCGACCGTCGCCTTCGGGATAGAGCGCGTCGGGTTGCGCATCCGCCGCGGCCAGCAGCTTGACCTTGTGCTCGTAGAGCGCGTCGATCAGTTGCACGAACCGCGCCGCCTCGTTGCGGTTCTCCGGCCCCAGCTTCGGAATGCCGACCAGAATGACCGTGTGAAACCGACGCGCGACCGCCAGATAGTCCGCCGCACCCCGCGCCTCGCCGCACAGCTTCTTGAAGGAGAATACTGCAACGCCCTTTAGCGTCTTGGGAACATGCAAGGTGCGCCCCTGCACGATCAGATCCTCCGAGGGGATCGGTTCGCTGACCTCGTGGTCGGTCAGACGAAAGAAAGCGGCGGACAATTCCGACGTCGCCTGCGGTCCGTTCGGCACCAGCCATGTGTCCTGCTGGCCGAGCCGGTCGCGCCGATAGTCGACCGGGCCGTTGAGCGCGAGCACGTCGAGCCGGGTTTCGATCAACGCAATGAAGGGCAGGAAATGCTCGCGATTGAGGCCGTTGCGATAGAGGTCGGACGGCGCCCGGTTCGACGTGGTGACGATCGTCACACCAGCCGCGATCAGCGCGGTGAACAGCCGGGACAGGATCATCGCGTCGGGAGAATTGGTGACCATCATCTCGTCGAACGCGAGCAGCCGCGTCTCCGATGCCAGCGCCGCCGCGACCGGAGCGATCGGATCCCCGGCCTCGCGGCGCCGCTCGATCGCGATCCTGCCATGCACCTCCAGCATGAATTCGGCGAAATGCACCCGCCGCTTCGCCGCCACGCCGACGTTGGCGAAGAACAGGTCCATCAGCATCGACTTGCCGCGCCCGACGTCGCCCCACAGATAGACGCCACGCACATTCGTCGCGCGACCGGTGACGCGCGCGAGCAGGCCGCGCCGCTGCGGCCGCTCCAGCGCGACGGCGAGAGCATCGAGACAGTCGGCCGCGGCGCGCTGCTCCGGATCAGGACGCAGTTCGCCGGCGGCGATCAGCGCGTCATAGGCAGCGAGAACAGCGGACATCGACAATCTCCTGCGCGACCGGACGGCGCAGCCACTTTCGACCGTCAGCCCCGTCGCCTACGGTGCCCCCGCGAGTACGGGAGCATGGTGAATATCTTAGGCGATGGCGGGCGGGGTCGACTTCCGCAGCGTCGCGGCGAAGCTGGCGATCGTCGGCACGCTGTCCTGCACGATCAACCCGCGCAGGAACAACAATCGGCCGGTTTCCCGCAAGAGGTCGATCCGCGCCTCGACCGGACGGTCGATCGCAGCGCCTCCGATGAATTGCGTCGCAAGGTCCAGCGTCACTCCGCCGCCGGCCTGCAGGACGCCGAAACCCCGGGCCGCCGCGAACAGCGCGCAATCGATGAAACCGAGGAGCGCACCGCCATGAAGCTGGTCGCGTAGATTGCTGTGCGCGCGCGTCGGCGTCATGCGAACACGCGCCGTGCCGTCCTCGACCCTGACATGGATCGGCCCGAGAAAGGCGTTGAAGCGGCTGCTGTCGCCTAGCTGCCATAGCATCCACCCTGGCGCGTCGGGATCGGCTTCGTAGCGGAACGGCATGCCATCGCCGTCCCCGCCCGTCGCATCGGCTACACCGCGGGCTCCCTTCCCACTCCCATCGGGAGAGCCAGGGACCGGCACAGCCGCGGACGGACGAGGGTGTTCGAGCGCCAAGTTACAGGATGCGCTCGGCTTCCATCTTCTTGACCTCGGCGATCGCCTTGGCCGGGTTCAGCCCCTTCGGGCAGGTGTTGGCGCAATTCATGATCGTGTGGCAGCGATACAGGCGGAAAGGATCTTCCAGCTGGTCGAGCCGCTCGCCGGTCATCTCGTCGCGGCTGTCGGCAAGCCAGCGATAGGCCTGCAGCAGGATCGCCGGGCCGAGGAACTTGTCGGCATTCCACCAATAGCTCGGACAGGACGTCGAGCAGCAAGCGCACAGGATGCACTCGTACAGCCCATCCAGCTTGGCGCGATCCTCCGGCGACTGCAGCCGCTCCTTGCCCGACGGCGGCGGGCTGACCGTCTGCATCCACGGCTTGATCGAGCTGTACTGCGCGTAGAAGTGCGTGAAATCGGGCACCAGGTCCTTGATCACGTCCATCGACGGCAGCGGCGTGATCTTCACCTCGCCGCGGATGTCCTCGATCGCAGTGGTGCAGGCGAGGCCATTGCGGCCGTCGATGTTCATCGAGCACGATCCGCAAATGCCTTCGCGGCACGAACGGCGGAAGGTCAGCGAACTGTCCTGCTCGCCCTTCATCTTGATCAGCGCGTCGAGCACCATCGGCCCGCAGCTGTCGAGGTCGATCTCGAACGTGTCGTACCGGGGATTCTCGCCGGTGTCGGGGTCGTAGCGATAGACCTTGAAGGTCTTGACGCGCTTGGCGTCGCCATTCGCTTTATGGACCTTGCCCTTGGCGCGAACCTTGCTGTTCTTGGGCAGGGTGAAGTCGGCCATCGCCGCAGCGCTCCTTGAATTGCTGCACCTGCGGCTATGCCTTTCGCCGCGCGGGTGCAACCCCCAAGGTGGGGTTAGATCACGTCGAGCACCAGTCCCAGCGCCTTGGCCTCCTCGGCCTCGACGTACCAGTTGCTCCGCGCGCGATCTTGCAGTTGTTCGAACTTGACCTGCGAGCCGGCGACGATCGCGCGGAACCCTTCTTCCTGAATCAGGATCGACTGTTCGATCTCATGCAATTTGGCCTTCAGAACGACAGGTAAAGTGGTGAGCGGCCCCGACAGGTCGAGACTGCCCGTCATCTGCCGCTCGTGCAGCATCAGCCGGGTGTGGCGGGTCAGGAAACGACGCTCGACGGGAAACGCGGCCATGAAGGTGGCGCCGGCGGAATAGACGGCGACCTTGCCCAGAAACAGGGCGTCCCGGCCACTGTTGTCCCGTAGCAGCCGGATGTCGTCCCCCATGGCCCGGCCCATCTCCGGGTCGCCGCCGAGCGTGGTCAGCGAGACGACCAGCGGACCGTCGGCCGGCGCCGCCGCGAGCTGGCTCTTGAAGCGGTCGTACATGCCTTCGTCGACCGGGCCGTGCAGCTGGACATGGGGCCGGGCGAGCAAGGGATAATCGCGGGCGGTGTTGGGGGTCTGGATCATGGCGCGCGAACCGTTCGCGTCACCGTCCGGTTCCGCGCGGATCGCGGCGGAACCCGCGCCCGGCTGAGACGCTTGGCACGCGAAGCAACCCACGGGAATCGCCCATGAAGCCGACGCTCAAGCCGCTCGCGGAACAGGTCATCGTCATCACTGGCGGAAGTTCCGGCATCGGACTCGCCACCGCCTGCGCCGCTGCGGAGGCCGGCGCGCGGGTGCTGCTTGTCGCGCGCGAGGACAAGGACCTGCGCCCGATCGTCGCCGAGATCGTGGCGAGCGGCGGCACCGCCGATGCCTTCGCCGCCGATGTCGGCGACGCAGCGCGCTTGCAGGCAGCCGCGGCGCACGCGGTGCAGCGGTTCGGGCGGATCGACACCTGGAGCAACGGCGCCGGGGTCGCGATCTACGCTACGC
>JAEWJQ010000080.1 GCA_023386515.1 Pseudomonadota bacterium
CCTCCAACCCCACCGACGCGCCGAAGCCGTTCGACACGATCGTCTGGCCCGACACGATCAGGCTGTCGGTCGCGCTCATCCGGCCGCCGTGCAGCGCATTGGCCTCGACCGCGTCGACCAGCGAGCGCCGCCGCGCACCGACCAGCCGGTTGAACAGCACCAGCGCCACGCCGCCGACCGGCAGCACCAGCAATTGCGCCCAGCCGAGCGGCGGCGCGCCCGACAGGCGCAGATGGTCGGGCAGGTCGTAGAGCAGATGCTGCAGCGTCCGCGCCAGCGCGCCCTGCACCACGGTCAGCACGCCGGCGCCCATACCGATCGCGACGGCGACCAGCACGAACAGCAGCTCGATCGAACGCACCCGCCCGCCCAGCCGGCGCAGCAGCGCCGAGCCACCGCGCACCAGACGCGGTCGGGGTAACGGGAGGGGAGTGCGGGCCATCCGCCCTCTCTGCGCCGCCCCGTCGGCGCTGTCACCCTGTGGCCGGCGATAGCTGTCGTGACAGCCGGTGGGAGACCTGCGATCGACGCCCGTGTGGAAAGCGAGGGACGTGTCGGGCTACGACACCGACGTGATCTGAGGCTTGCCGTCCAAATGCCAGCCGATGGCCGAGCGGCTATATCGGGAAACCAGGGTCGCGCCGCATAATCCGGTGCAGATATAGGACCATGCGACCGTTGCCGACTGTCCGTCGGCGGCGAAGGTCGGAATGCCGATCGTGTACAGCGTTGCCGTCAGAAAATGCACGCCTTTGGTCGGGACGGCGATGGCGGCCCGCGCTCGGTCATCCTCTTTGGCGATCGCATAGCCCGCCGGAAGCGCTCTCCGCAGTTCGGGACAGACGGTCAGCAGGCTGGGCCGGTTCGCATCCGCGTCCACGAAGACTCCGCCTTGGGAAGGGGCCTGCACCGGCCGGGGCAAGTCTTGGACGACCGCCCGGCCGAGATCGCAGATGTCCCTGTGTGGAGCGGCCGACACGGCCGTCGCGAATGTCAGAAGGCTGATCGCGAATACCATGGCGCTCTCCGGGCTGGTGGATGGGCGGTTCGCTGACCATGTTCGGCGCTCCGAACCGGCGGGTCAATCGTCCCGCACATCAGTCGCGGATGGAGGCCGGGCCGGCCGCCTCCCCAGCGAGGCGGGCATCCGACGGATCGGCACCCTCAGAAACCCGCCGGAAGTCCCAGTGCGACTTCCTCGGCGTCGCCGCTCGTCCGCCGTCTGGAGCGACATAGTCCGGCACCAAGGCCGACTATTCGTTTTCAATCCCCTCCCGATATGCGCGTCGCACGAAATCGGGTGCCTTGTTCATGAGCAAGAGGGTCGCATAGCCGGTGCAATAGCGGGCGCTGGCAAGATGCGGATCATATATCGCTGTGTCATCCTGCGGGCGGTAGGCGGCACAGAAAGAGCGCGTTGTCCGGTCGACGCGCCCGACAAGTCTGGTGCGTCCGGCCGGGGTGTCGAGCGATAGATCCGCAAAGCGCACCACCAAGTCGGGAGGTGGAAGAGGCGCGGTGCGCTGCGTGGCACATGCAGACAGCAGAAGCGCATTCAATGCCATCAATATTCTCATGCCTTCACCTTTGTATAAGGCCGCAAATCTCCGTGGCCTGACGCGCACGCGGCGGATGGCCGATGGTTGTGACATGGCGAGGCCGCACTACCGGCGGGCAGGCACGTTCAGGCGGCGGGACGCCGGCCCTGATCGCGCCGCGCGATCGGCTGATCGGGCGCAGGAACCGGCCTGGAAGTCAGCGCAACCGCTTGTAGCGAAAGTTGCGGACGAACGGTTCTCCCTTGCCGTTGAGGGCCGCGGCGGACTCGGTCATCTCATTGCCGTTCGCCGACACGACATAGACCCGCACCGAACCCGGCATCCTAGCCTTCGCGATATTGAGCACGAGCACGTCAGGTGCCGGCGTCATGACGGCCACGCTATCCGCCTCGCTGGTGTCTCCCTCGCTGGGGACCATCGTTCCATCTGGACGATAGGATGCCGCCATGTGCCGAACGCTGCCGTCCTGACCGGTAATGTCGACGACCATGCGCCACTTGCCCTGGCCGATGTCCTGGAAGCCGTAGACGACCCGCTTGGGCGGCGGTCCGTAGGTGCTGGGCATGCGCGTCAGGTCCAGTTCCCATCGTCCCATGAACGGCGACGGCGCGGGCGCCTCTGATCGGACGCCGTCCGGCCGGGCGATGGCTTCGCTGGCAAGACTCACGACGGTCGCGGCAGCCGCCAGAACCATGGCTGAGCGGTGTAAGGGCAAATGCAGCATCAAACTCTCCATACATAACCGAGGCATCGCCTCGGCGTGGGCAATGACGTGATGGGCGGCGCGCAGGCGCGGCTCCAACGTCTCCGGGATGATGCCCCCGAAGGTTCGCGATCGATCGTCCGTCGTCCGTCGGCGAAAGGATCAGCCGGGCTGGTCGATCGGCATGGCGCGGTGCAACTCGGCGTGCCGACGCATGATGGCCAGGAGGATGGCCAGTTCGATCCCGACGACGCCGCTCTGTATCAGCGCCTGACGGCTATCGAGGAAGAATACACCCATGAAGACGATGAGCGTGGCCATTCCAGCCAGCGTCCATAGCGCGCAGCAAAGCGCCCCGGCCCAGTCGCACTCCAGCAACGACCAGGCGAGCCGCAGGTGCCCGGTTCCTGCGACGAACTGGATCAAGGCCAGTGCAGGAATGGCACTCAGATAAGTGGGACGCAGCAGCGCCGCGTGTGAACCGCCGACAAGCAGCGCCCCCGACAGGCCGCGCTGGTCGGGATAGAGATAGGGCAGGCCGAAGATCGCGCAGCCGATCTCGATCGCGGCCATCGGGACCATGATGCCCAGCGCGACGGCATAGCTGGTCAGGACGAACCGTCCTTTCGCGCTGCCCAGCATCTCACGCCACGCCGCAACCAGACACCCCGCCGCAAACGACAGCGCCTGCCCCTCGGCGGCTGCGGCATGATATTCGGCATTCATCGCCTGTGCCCAAGGTCGGCGATCCTCACCCATGCACGCCGTGGCGACCGCCATGATCGCGTGGGACAATGACGTCCTCATGCCAGCATCTCCTTGCCGGAAGGTGCGGTGTCTGCACCGCTCAATTCCATCGCCAGTGCGAAACCGCTCGCGGTCAGCCGATAGGCGTGGCGGGGCGGGCGCCCTGGCTGGGCAGGTTCACGCCATTCCGCTTCGACGAGCCCGTTGTCGCTCATCCGCATCAACAAGGGATAGAGCGTGCCCGACGCTAGCCCCGTGTCCTTCAGCAGGTCATAGCCGTGCCGCCATTCGCTGCGCTGCCTCGACAGCGCCGCCAGGAGCAGGCGCATCTGTTTCGAAGGTTGCCGGTTCCGTGCCATGCCAAATGACAACATATGTAGAATTAAGAGTCAAGCGACCTTCGAGCCGCACCGTGGCGACGCCGGATTGCGAAAACGCGAGCCACGGGTGATCGCGTCGAAATAGCAGCGACCGGCGGGGCCTCCGAATGTTCCGGTTCAAAGCTGCGGAAGACGCAGCGTCACGCGTCTGCGGCGAAGGACGGGAGCCGGTCTGTCACAGGTCAGGCGATCAGGCGCGGCATCACAGGGCCGGCATTCGGCATCGCGGCTGCATCATGTCCGCGATCTACGTCAGTCCCCACCCTCACTCCGTCGGCCGGCCGTCCTTGGTCCAGTGCGGCGTGAAGCGGCTGTCGGCGAGCCAGCGGATCGGCTTCATCAGCGATTGGATGGCGCGCTCCATGAACGGCGCGTCGACGCGGTCGGGCGTGTCCTGCGGCGTATGGTAGGTCGCCACCTCGCCATAGCCCGACACGGTGTGCGCAACGACGCCGCGCAGCGCGAGCGCGTAATTGTCGGAACGGCGGAAATATTGCTGCTCGGGGTAGGGATCGGCGTCGATCAACGCACCGTGCGCGCGCAGCGCCGCGCCCAGGTCGGAGCGTTCGTAGCCGGTCATCTGCAGCCGGTCCGCCGCCAGCTTCGGCACCCGCGCGCCGAGCATCTCGAATTCGATATTGGCGGCGATCCGGTCGAGCGGTACCGGCGGATGGTCGCCGAACCAGCGCGCGCCGAAGCCGCCCGCCTCTTCCGATCCATAAGCGACGAACAGGATGCCGCGCCGCGGCGCCTTGCCGGCCGCCAGCACGCGCGCGATCTCGAGCAGCGCCACCGTGCCCGATGCGTCGTCGTTGGCGCCCGGCCACATCGTGCCGTCCGCACCGACGCCGAGATGGTCGAGATGCGCGGTCAGCAGCAATACGCCGGCCGCCGGATCGCGGCCGGGCAGATAGGCGACCGCATTGGTCGTCTCCGTCCGCGCCAGCGTGAAGG
>JAEWJQ010000214.1 GCA_023386515.1 Pseudomonadota bacterium
GTGCTGCATCGCGCGCACGACCGGGTGATCGCCGAGATGGCGCAGCTGCAGGCGCGCATCTTCGCGCGTGCGGCGGATTGGGTGAAGCCCGGCGGCCATCTGGTCTATGCGACGTGCAGCCTGGAACGCGCGGAAGGCGAGGAGCAGCTCGCCGCCTTCCTCGCCAAGCGGCCGGACTATGCGATCGACCCGCCCGATGCGGCCTCGCTGCCCGACGGCGTGCCGGTGGCGGAAGGCGGCTATGTCCGCACCCTGCCGGGTATGCTGGCCGACCGGGGCGGCTGCGACGGATTCTTCATCGCGCGGTTGCGGCGGGCGGACTGAACACCCCCGGTCGTCGCGAGCGGGCAGGATCGGCTTTGGTCTGTTGTAATCGCCACCCCGACGATTAGAGAACACCCATGCAGCCGGTCCGCATCGCCCCATCGATCCTTTCCGCCGACTTCGCCAAATTGGGGGAGGAGGTCCGGGCGATCGATGCGGCGGGGGCCGACTGGATCCATATCGACGTCATGGACGGGCATTTCGTCCCCAACATCACGATCGGTCCGGCGGTGGTGAAGGCGCTGCGCCCGCATACCGACAAGCCGTTCGACGTCCATCTGATGATCTCGCCGGTCGACACCTATCTCGACGCCTTCGCCGAAGCGGGCGCCGACACGCTGACTGTCCATCCGGAGGCGGGGCCGCACGTCCACCGCACCGTCCAGCACATCAAGTCGCTGGGCAAGCGCGCCGGCGTCGTGTTGAACCCGGCGACGCCGGCGAAGATGCTCGACTATCTGATCGACATGGTCGACCTCGTGCTGGTGATGAGCGTCAATCCCGGCTTCGGCGGCCAGAGCTTCATCGACAGCCAGCTCAGGAAGATCGCCGCGATCCGCAAGATGATCGATGCGACCGGCCGCGCCATCGACCTGGAGGTCGACGGCGGCGTCGATGCGGGCCATGCGCGCCGGTGCGTCGAGGCGGGGGCGGACGCGCTGGTCGCGGGCACCGCGGTGTTCCGCGGCGGCCCCGACGCCTATGCCGCCAATATCGCGGCCCTGCGGGGATGATCGACGACCTGCCGCCCAATCTCGCCCCGGATGGTATCGAGGAAGGCCGGCGGCTGATGCGCGTCGGCGGCGACCGCGGGCTGAGCCTGGCGGAGCGGCTGAGCGAGCGGTTCCACCGCCTGACCTGGCGGACGCCGATCCACAGCATGCGGCTGAAGGGACGCTATCCGCTCAAGCTGATCGCGGTGCCCGACGACCCGCTGATCGGCGACGTCCGGCGGGGCCAGGCGCTGCTGCGCGGCGAGATCGCCTTTCGCGGCGAGGCGCATCCGATCGACGGGCTCGATTTCCGCAGCCGCGACTGGAGCCGGCCGTTCGCCGAGCACGTCCATGGCTTCGGCTGGCTGCGCGACCTGTCGACGGTGGCGACGCGGGCGCAGGGTGCGCCGATCGCCGAATATCTGATGGCGCGCTGGCTGGCCGACTATGCCGACAAGGTCGATGCGCTCGCCTGGCGGCCGGACCTGTGGGGGCGGCGCATCCTGGCGTGGACCGCCCATGCGCCGCTGATCCTGTCGTCGACCGATCTGGTCTACCGGTCGAGCGTGCTCAACACGCTGGCCCGCGGCAGCCGGCATCTCGATCGCGGGGCGGACAAGGCGCCGCCCGGCGCGCCGCGCATCGCCGCCTGGTGCGGGGTGGTCACCGCGGGGCTGCTGATCCCCGGTGGCGAGCCACGCAAGGAATTCGGCGAAGCGGGGCTGGCGCGCGCGTTGCAGACCGGCCTGACCGACGATGGCGGCGCGATATCGCGCAGCCCGGCGATGCTGCTCGACACGATCCAGCTGATCACCATGCTGCGCGAAGTCTATGCGGCGCGGCGCGAGGAGCTGTTCGCGCCGGCGCAGGAGGCGCTGGGGCGGATGGTCGCGGCGCTGCTCGGCGTCATGCATCCCGATCGCACCTGTTCGAGCTGGCAGGGCAGCGGCCCCGGCATGGCCGATCAGATCGCCGCGGTGATCGAGGCGAGCGGCGTGCGTACCCGGCCGCTGCGCCAGGCGCGCGACTGGGGCTATCAGCGGCTGGCGGCGGGGACCGCGGTGCTGATCGTCGATGCGGCTCCGCCGCCGGTGGCGAAGCTTGTCGAGGGCGGCTGTGCCTCCACCCTCGCCTTCGAATTCTCCGACGGGCCGGCGCGGATCGTCGTCAATTGCGGCGGCGCACGCGCCGCGCTGGCCGCGATGCCGCAGAGCCTCGCCGAAGGGTTGCGCACCACCGCGGCGCATTCGACGCTGACCGTCGGCGATTCCAACTCCACCGCGATCCATCCCGACGGCACGCTGGGCCGCGGCGTCGTCGAGGTCGAGCTGAGCCGGCAGGAGTCCGACGCCGCGAGCCGGATCGAGGCGAGCCACGACGGCTACGTCCGCCGCTGGGGCTTCGTCCACCGGCGCCAGCTGATGCTGACCGGCGACGGGCGCGAGCTGCGCGGCGAGGATGCGCTGCTGCCGCACGGCCGCAAGCGGCGCAGCGGCAGCACCGGCTTCGCGATCCGCTTTCACCTGGGCGTCGGGGTCGAGGCGTCGGCGACCGCGGACGGGCTGGCCGCGATCCTGCGC
>JAEWJQ010000247.1 GCA_023386515.1 Pseudomonadota bacterium
CTTGAGGACGTCTATGCCGAATTGGCGGCGGGCGGTGGTGAGCGGGTCGGTGACGTGACGATCGGCTTCGAGGACGACCTGCCCGCCGTCACGGGAGATGCAGCGCAGCTGTCCCAGTTGGTCCACAATCTGATCGGCAATGCGATGAAATATGGTCGGCCGGGTTCGCCTGTCACCGCCACGGTCGGCCGCGACCGGTCCGGCATGGTGCGCTTCACCGTCGCCGACGAGGGTGAAGGCATTGCGCCCCAGCACATTCCGCGCCTGACAGAACGATTTTACCGTGTCGATGCCGGGCGCAGCCGCAGCGTCGGCGGCACGGGCCTGGGCCTCGCTATCGTCAAGCATATCGTCGAGCGGCATCGCGGCCGGCTGGACATCAGCAGCAAGGTGGGAGTCGGCACGATCGTGTCCGTCGTCTTGCCGCCCGCGGAAGCGGTGTCATCAAAGGGTAACGTAACCGTCACACAGGGGCGTGCGGAGCGGGCCTAGGAGTCGCGCCCGGGGCGGGAACATCATGCGTATCGCGATAGTCGCTCTCGGGCTTTGCCTCGCGGGCTGTCAGGATCAGGCCAATGGCGGCGGTGGCGGCGCGCGGAGCCAGATTACCGTCGTCGGGTCCTCGACCGTCTATCCGTTCACCACGATCGTCGCCGAACAGTTCGTCGCCAACGATGCCGATGCCCGAGCGCCGGTGATCGAATCGACGGGCACGGGCGCAGGCATGAAATTGTTCTGCGCCGGATTGGGCGCGGCCCATCCGGATATCGAGGACGCCTCGCGGCGCATGAAGCCGAGCGAGTTCCAGGAGTGTCAGCGCGACGGTGTCGGCGCGATCCTGGAAGTCCAGGTCGGCATCGACGGCATCGCCTTTGCCGAAGCGCTGAACGGCCCCAGGATGGCGCTGACGGAGGCGGATCTGTACCGCGCGCTGGCGGCGAACGTGAACGGCCGGCCGAACGGCGCGCGGACATGGCACGACGTCAATGCGACGCTCCCGGCCACGCCGATCCAGGTCTATGGTCCGCCAGCGACCAGCGGCACGCGCGACGCGCTCGCCGAGCTAATCCTGACGCGCGGCTGCGAGATGGTCGATCCGCGGGCAAAGGCATTGGCGACCGACAACCCGGACGCACACAAGGCGCTGTGCACCCGCGTGCGCGAGGACGGCGCCTACATCGACGCCGGGGAGAACGACAATCTGATCGTTCAGAAGCTCGCCGCCAATCCAAGCGCCATCGGCGTCGTCGGTTACAGCTATCTCGAAGAAAACAAGGGCAGCGTCACCGGGGTGGCGATCAATGGCGTCGCGCCGACCTATGCGACGATCGCCGACGGCCGGTATCCGGGATCGCGGCCGCTCTTCCTCTATGTGAAAAAGGCGCATCTGCGCGCGATCCCCGGGTTGAAGACGTTCCTGCACTTCTATGCGCAGGCGTGGGGGCCAGAAGGGCCCCTCGTGCGCCGCGGACTGATCGCATCCCCTCCGTCCGTGCGCGCGCGCTCTGCGGCGATCATCGCGCGTGAAACGGCGCTCACCGCGGCGGATCTGGACGGATGAGCGCGCTTGGCCTGCTGTTTACCGTCGTCGGCCTGGCCTTGATCGGCTGGCTGGCCGCCCGGATGCGGGCGGCGACCTTCCGTCGCCCGCGGGTCGCACGGTTCAGCGCCCTGCCGGCGCATCACGGCTGGTTCGTCGCGGTCTGTACCGTGGTGCCGCCGCTGATCTTCCTCGCCGTGTGGGCGATGACGGCGCCGGCGCTGGTGACGGACTCCGTGCTCGCCACGCCCGCTGCCGCCGCGCTGCCGGCACCAGGCTTCGAGCGCGCGTCGATCCTGTCGGAAGCCCGCGAGCTGGCCGCAGGGCGCAGCTATGGCGCCTTCCACGAGTTGGCGGAGACGCTGGCGCCCAGCTATGCCGCCGCGCAGCGCCGCTACGACTGGATCGCGACCGCGACCGCCCTGCTGCTCGCCTTTGCCGGCGGGGCGCTCGCCTTCACCCGCATCCGTCCTGATTTCGCCGCGCGCACGCAGGTGGAACGCGGCGTCATGCTGCTGCTCCTCGTCGCCTCGCTGATCGCGATCCTGACCACGGTCGGCATCGTCGCTTCGTTACTGTACGAATCGGGTCGGTTCTTCCGCATCGTACCGATCGGCGACTTCCTGTTCGGCACGCATTGGAGCCCGCAGGTGATCGACCCGCGCGATCCCGGCGCGTCGCTCGGCGCGGTGCCGCTGTTCTGGGGCACCTTCTTCATCGGCGCGGTGATCGCCATGGCGGTCGCCATCCCGTTCGGGCTGATGAGCGCGATCTACCTGACGCAATATGCGCATCCGACAACGCGACGCTGGATGAAGCCGGTGCTGGAGATGCTCGCCGGCGTGCCGACCGTGGTCTACGGCTATTTCGCCGCACTGACCGTCGCGCCGGCGGTACGGCAGCTCGGCCTGGCGCTCGGCGTCCATTGGGCTTCGTCGGAAAGCGCCTTGGCGGCAGGCGCGGTGATGGGGGTGATGATCATCCCCTTCGTATCGTCGATGGCGGACGATTCGATCGCCGCCGTCCCCGCCGCCATGCGCGACGGCAGCCTGGCGATGGGCGCGACGAGTTCGGAAACGATCCGGAAGGTGATCCTTCCCGCGGCTCTGCCCGGCGTGGTCGGCGGCATCCTGCTCGCCGTGTCGCGAGCGATCGGCGAGACGATGATCGTCGTCATGGCCGCCAGCGGCGTCGCGACGCTGACGCTCAACCCTTTCTCCAGCACGACCACGGTGACCAAGCAGATCGTCGACCTTCTGACCGGCGAGGCGGAGTTCACCAGCGCTAAGACGCTTGCCGCCTTCGCGCTCGGCCTGACCCTGTTCGCGGTGACCCTCGCGCTCAACGTCATCGCCCTGTCGGTCGTCAAACGGTATCGGGAGGCTTATGAATAGCCCGCTCGTCCTTGGCGTACCGGCTGCGGGGCGCGAGCCGGAACCGCGCCGCCCGACCGATTGGAAGACGGCCGCCGTGCAACGTCGGACACGGCGTCGTTATGCCGCCGAACGCCGCTTCCGCCTGATGGGTCTGGCGGCGGTATGCGTGTCGGCGGGGTTCCTCGCCTTCCTGTTGCTG
>JAEWJQ010000274.1 GCA_023386515.1 Pseudomonadota bacterium
GCCGCAGATGCTCCGCCGCCCAGCGCTGCGCCATTCGCACCTCCGCCTCGCTGACCGTCAGGCCGCGCGCGTCGCGCCGCGACAGCACGTCGAAGGTCAGCGGCGAAACGCGCTGCGTCTGCAGCGAGTCGCAGGCGGTCGGCGGCGGGTTGGGGCCGACCGGTTCGATCCAGCTCGCCTCCAGGCTGCGGCGCATGTCGTCCCAGCCTTCCGGTTCGACGACGGTGATCGCCGCTTCGGGCAGCGCGAGCGCGATCCCCGCCGCCAGCCCGCCACCACCACAGGGGATGACGACCTCCGCCGGCGCGCCGAACCCCGCCGCCGCCATCTGTGCCGCCGCCTCGATGCCGGCGCTGCCCTGGCCTTCGATGATCCACGGATCGTCGAAGCTCGGCACCAATGTGGCGCCGCGCGCCTCCGCCAGCTGCGCCGCGATCCGCTCGCGCGATTCGGCCGCCCGGTCGTAGCGGACCACCTCGGCACCGAGCGCCAGCGTGCCGTTGAGTTTGGCTGCGGGGGCATCGGCGGGCATGACGATCGTCGCCGGCATGCCGAGTCGCTTCGCCGCCCAGGCGATCCCCTGGGCATGATTGCCGCTGGAGAAGGCGACAACGCCCCGGCGCCGCGTTTCCTCGTCCAATGCGGTGAGCCGATGCCAGGCGCCGCGGATTTTGAAGGCGCCGATCGGCTGCAGCGACTCCGCCTTGAAAGCGACGCGCATCCCCTTGATTTCCTGGAAAAATAGCGGCGTCGGCGGGAGGATTCGGGCGACCTTTTCGGCCGCGTCGCGCACCCCTGCCCGCGTCGGTTGTCGCAAAATCGTCACTTTTCGTCCTTTCGTGCGCCAACCCACTTTACACGGGCAAACATCGTCCCTAACTCGCGCCTCCGCTGCCCCATGGGACTTCCAACCGCAAGGCAGCTTTTGTCGTCGTCATGCCGCAAGGCAATTGGAGGTCCCTTGAGTTGCACCAGCATCATCGCGCGCTGGGGCTAGCGCCCCTCTCGACCGCCGGCTCCCCCGTTTTCGGAGGCGGCATCGACATCGCCAAGGCCAAGCCGGTCGAACCGGTGACGCTGATCCGTCCGCATGCCGCGGCGCGGGCCGCCCGCTTCTTTTCGGAGAAGTTTCCGGGCAAGGCCATGTATGCGGTCAAGGCGAATCCGGATCCGGCGTTGATCCGGACGCTGTACGCCAACGGCATCACCACCTTCGACGTCGCGTCGATCGCGGAGGTGCGTCTCGTCGCGCGCACCGTTCCCGGCGCCGGCCTGTGCTTCATGCACCCGGTTAAGGCCGAGGAAGCGATCCGCGAGGCGTATTTCGACCATGGCGTCCGCACCTTCAGCCTCGATTCGATCGAGGAGCTGGAGAAGATCGTCCGCGCCACCACCGGCGACGCCGGCGAGGTCGCGACCGACCTGACGCTGTGCGTGCGGCTGCGCGTGTCGTCGGAGCATTCCGCGCTGTCGCTCGGCGCCAAGTTCGGCGTCGGCCCGGACGAGGCGAAGGAGCTGCTGATCCGCACCCGCCAGGTGGCGGACGCGCTCGGCATCTGCTTCCATGTCGGCAGCCAGGCGATGACGCCGGAAGCCTATGCCAATGCGATGGAGCGCGTCCGCGCCGCGATCGTGCTGGCGGCGGTCACCGTCGACGTCATCGACGTCGGCGGCGGCTTCCCGTCGGTCTATCCGGGCATGACGCCGCCGCCGCTGGAGCGCTATTTCGAGACGATCCACCGCGCCTTCGAAAGCCTGCCGATCAGCTATTCTGCGGAATTGTGGGCGGAGCCGGGCCGCGCGCTTTCGGCCGAGTATAGTTCGGTCGTGGTGCGCGTCGAGCGTCGCCGCGGCAACGAGCTGTACATCAACGACGGCGCCTACGGTTCGCTGTTCGATGCCGCGCATATCGGCTGGACCTATCCGGTGGCGCTGCTGCGCGAGCCGCAGTCGACGGTGCGCGATCATCCGTTCAGCTTCTGGGGTCCGACCTGCGACGATCTCGACCGGATGGAGGGTCCGTTCCCGCTGCCCGCCGACGTCGGCACCGGCGACTTCATCGAGGTCGGCATGCTCGGCGCCTATGGCGCGGCGATGCGCACCGCCTTCAACGGCTTCGGCACCGGCGAGACGGTCATCGTTTCGGACGAGCCGATGCACTCGATGTACACGGGCGAGCAGCCGGCGGTTCAGCCGAACGTCGTCAAGCTGTAACGACGTCCTTCTAGTTCAACCTCTTCCCCTTCCCGCCTGACGGCGGGAGGGGGCCGTTTGGGTTTCCGCGTCCCCATCAACGACGGCGGGTCTTGGAACAGGCAAAGGCCAGTCATGACCGATTCTCTCACCAAAACCGCCAGCGCCAACGCGCCGATCAACGACACCCGCAAGGCCGAATTGCTGTCGAAGCAGGTCAAGCACATCGACATCAAGAGCTTCGACGCTCGCCCGATCGTCGACGCGATGAGCGAGATGAGCTTCACCAGCCGCGATCTCGGCCGCGCGACGAAAATCTACAACGAGATGCTGGCTGACAAGGACTGCACCGTGTGCCTGGTCATCGCCGGCGCGCCCTCGGCCGGCGGCGGCATGGGCCTGTATGCGGAACTGATCCGCAACAACATGGTCGATGTCGTCGTCGCAACCGGCGCGACCATCGTCGACATGGATTTCTTCGAGGGCCTCGGCCACAAGCATTACCAGGCGCTCGAGATCCCCGACGACGACACGCTGCGCTCGCTCTACATCGACCGCATCTACGACACGTATATCGACGAGGAGCAGCTGCAGGACTGCGACTTCACGATCAACAAGATCGCGAACGAGCTGGAGCCGCGCGCCTATTCGAGCCGCGAGTTCATCCGCGCGATGGGCAAGTATCTGGCGGAGCACGGCAAGAAGGAGAACAGCCTGGTCAAGCTCGCCTATGAGCATGACGTGCCGATCTTCTGCCCGGCGTTCGTCGACTCCTCGGCCGGCTTCGGCCTGGTCAAGCATCAGGTGGAAAATGCCAAGGCGGGCAAGCCCTATCTGATGATCGACGCGGTCGCCGACTTCCGCGAGCTGACCGAGATCAAGATCCAGGCCGGCACCACCGGTCTGCTGATGATCGGCGGCGGCGTGCCGAAGAACTTCATCCAGGACACCGTCGTCTGCGCCGAAATCCTCGGCCACGAGGACGTCGAGGTGCATAAATACGCCGTGCAGATCACCGTCGCCGACGTCCGCGACGGCGCCTGTTCGTCCTCGACGCTGCAGGAAGCGGCGAGCTGGGGCAAGGTCAACACCGGCATCGAGCAGATGGTGTTCGCCGAAGCGGGCAGCGTGATGCCGCTGCTCGCGTCCGACGCCTATCATCGCGGCCACTGGAAGGACCGCCCGGTCCGCAAGTGGGGCGCGATCTTCAACAAGTGATCCAGCAGGGGCGGAAGGCGACTTCCGCCCCTATTCGCATCGCCGCGGCTTGCCGGGCGAGTGTAACCGCCGCCGGGAAAGCGGCGCCGCCCGACCGCCTTTACCCCGTCACGCTAAGGGTCCACACTCGGCTCTCGCCAGAAGGGGGCCGACGTCATGATACCGCTGTTGATGGCCGCGCTGCTGCAGGCCGCACCCGCCGCTCCGTCGCCGGCCGCGACCGCGGCCACTGATGTCGCCCGCATGGCTGCGCTCTACGACGAAATCTGCCTCCGTACCTTCCCGGACGATGCAGCCCTCGACAGGCTGATGGCCGCCAAGAAGGCGACGCCGCTATCCGCGTCGGACGTACGGATCATCCTGCGCGACGACCCCGGTCGCGGGTGGCTGCTGCACGATGGCGCGGAGACGTTCACCGTGACGCTCGAACTGCCGCCCTTCCACGCCTGCTCGGTGCGCGCCGCACACTCGTCCGCCGGCCCGACCGACCTCGCGCCCTATCAGCGCGTCGTCGCGTCCTACGCCGCCCGCACCGGGGGCTTCAGCACGCAACCGCCAATGGAGCTCGACCAAAGCGGCATCCATATCCATGGCGAGATGCAGACGCGCGCGCTGCCCAACGGCGATCATGACAATCTGATCGTCGTCGACCAGCGGATCACCGACCCCAGTCAGCTCGCCGCCGGCACCACCTCCACCCCGCTGCGCTTCGTCCACCAGATCGCGCCACGCTGATCCGTCTTTTCGAGAGCCCATGATGTACAGCCCTATCCTGCAACCCATGGTCGCGCTGATAGCCTGGACGTTGGTGATGCTCGTCTGGACCGTCGCCACCCGGCTGCCGGCGATGCGCGCGGCAGGGATCGACCTCAACACCTTGGTCGGAACCAAGGCCGCCGACGCCGATCGGGCACTCCCGTCGCAGGCGCAGTGGAAGGCGCACAATTACAACCACCTCACCGAACAGCCGACGCTATTTTACGCGGTCTGCACGGTGATCGCGCTGACCGGGACGGGTGCAGGCGTCAACGCCTGGATCGCCTGGGCCTATGTGGCGCTACGCGTCGTCCACAGCCTGGTGCAGGCAACCGTCAACCGCGTCGCGTGGCGCTTGCGGCTGTTCCTGGCATCGACGCTGATGCTGGTCGCACTGACCCTGCATGCCGCAATGGCGGTCTTCTGATCAGAGCGCGCTGGTCAGCTCGACGAATGCCTGCGCCCGTCCGCGCAACTTCGCCGTCGAGCCTGCCAGGGTCTGCGACAGACGCCCGAGCGCCGCAGCATCCTCCTCGACCGCCGCCGCCTGCGCGCTGATCGTCCGCGTTCGCTCGCCGATGTCGCCGCCCGCCTCGACCGAATCGCACACGTTGACGGCGATCACCCGCGTCGCGTCGGTCTGATGATCGAGCGCCAGCTCGATCTGCTGCGCGGTCGACGCGATCGCCTCCATCGCCTGTTCGAGCTGGCGGTGACCCGCGATGACCTCGCCGAGCAAGGCCTGCATGCCGTCTACCCGTCCGCCGACGTCGCGTGCGGTCACGGTTGTCTGGTTGGCCAGGGACTTTACCTCGCTGGCAACGACCGCAAATCCTTGGCCGAGCGTCCCCGCCCGCGACGCCTCGATTCCGGCGTTGAGCGCCAGCAGGTTGGTCTGTCGGGCGATGCTTTGGATCAGTTGCAGCATATCGTCGATCGCCACGGCGGAGGCACCGAGCGCGCTAACGCGTTCGCCGGCGTGCATCATCGCTGCACGCGCATGACGGCGGATCGTCGTCGCGGAGGCGGTGTTGCCGGCGATATTGTCGAGGGTTTCCGACAGTGCGCGCCCGCGCTCGGCGATTTCCTCCAACGCGTGAACCGTTTGCGTCGCCGCCGCCGCGACCGAGGCGGCGTCCTGCCGCGAGGCGCCAGCACGCGCCACCAATGTCGACGCGACGGCGCCGATGTCTCCGGCAATTCGCGACAGTTCAGCAGTCAGCGCCGTCACTTCGGCGGTAAAGGCGCGACCCGCCTCATCCAGCCGCGCGGCGCGTGCGCTCCGCTCCGCAGTAAGGATGCGATCACGCTCCGCCGCCAAGCGGGCGAACCCTGCCGCATCGACGACCGCATGGAAGCGGCCGGCGCGGGTCAGTAATAGAGCCTCGCCGCCCGAGCGCGCATAAGTGTTGAGCAAGATGTCCGGCGGCAGATCCGCCTCGGCCTTGGCGCAGGGTCTGATCAGCGCGTCCAATGAGCCGCCGAAGCTGGGATTTTGCATGAGCGCATGGCCGAATGGATTGAACAGGATGCCGCGTACATCGAGCTCGCGCACGACGCCGACCGGGCGGTCCTCCGCATCGACGATGGCGAGAAGGCGCAGCTCGGGGTAGGTGCGGAACAGCGCGATGGCGTCCGCCAGGGATGCCGTTCGCTGCAGCGAGCAGGTGTCCGCCGCCCCGTTGCGCCACAGCGTCGACACCGAACCATCGCGGATCAGGTTCACGTCCAATAGCATGGCGCGTCTACTAGGATCGCACGGTAAACGGCGAGTTAGGGTTTGGTGACAGCCATGTGACACCAACCGTTTTCCGACAGTATGTCACCCGAACAGGCGGCGACCGCTGCGCTCCAGCATCAACAGCTGCCACAGGGTGCGGCCGTGATCCGCCCGCCCGCTGGCATGATCCGCGGCGAGCCGTCGCACCTCGCCCATGTCGAACCAGTTCGTCTCGGCCAGGAATCGCGAAGTCGCCAGCCCCTCGGCCTCCGCCCGCAACGGCCCGCGGAACCAGGCGGCGATCGGCGTGACGAACCCCATCTTCGGCCGATACAGGATGTCATGCGGCAGATACGGTTCCAGGCTGCGCTTCATCAGCCATTTGCCCTGTCCCCGATGCAGACGCATCGCCGCCGGCAGGGCCGCAGCGAAGGAGACGAGCCGATGGTCGAGCAGCGGCTCGCGCGCCTCCAGGCTGACGGCCATGCTGGTCCGGTCGACCTTGGTTAGTATGTCGCCCGGCAACCAGATCTTGAGGTCGGCATATTGGGCGCGGTCCAGCGCGTCGCGCGCCGGCGCGTCGCGCATCGCGGCAAGGTAGCGGTCCTCGGCCCGGTGCCCGCCGAGCGCACGGCGAGTCTCCGCCGTGAAGAGGCGCGCGCGCCGTTCGGGCGTGGTGATGCCGACCGCACGGGCATAGGCCTCGCCGCCGTCCATCGCGAGCGCCAGCAGCGTCGTCTTGGCGCGGAGCGGGCGCGGCCCCCAGTCGGCCTTGGGAAAATAGCGGCCGAGCGTCCCGAAGCCGCGCTGCCGCCACGGCGCGGGCAGCAGGCCGCGAACGCGCTCTTCCGCCGCCTGGAACTTATAGCGCCGGTAGCCGGCGAACGCCTCGTCCGCGCCGTCGCCGGACAGCGCGACCGTGACCCGCTGCCTGGCGAGCGCACAGACCTGATAGGTGGCGAGCGCGCTGGCATCGGCGAAGGGCTCGTCGAAATGATGGACCAAGGTGTCGATCAGCGCGACGTCGTCCGCGCCGACGACCTGGGCGTGGTGATCGGTCGCAAACCGCTGCGCAATCGCGGCGGCATGACTGCGTTCGTCATGGCCGGCCTCGTCAAAGCCGATCGTACACGTCTTGACCGCCCGCGCGCTCGCCTCCGCCATCAAGGCGACGACCGCCGAGCTGTCGACCCCGCCCGAGAGGAAGGCGCCGAGCGGCACGTCCGCCACCATCCGGCTGCGCACGCCCTCGCGCATCCGGTCGAGGAGCTCAGCCTGCAACTGCCGAGCCGAACCGGTGGCGCGATTGGCGAAGCTGACGTCCCACCATTGGGTCGGCCGCGGCACGGGTTGGCCGCGGCGCAGCACCATCAGATGCCCCGCCGGCAGCTTACGCACGCCGGCGACCATGCACGCATCGTCGGGGACGTAACCGTAGGCGAGATAGTCCTCGACCGCGGTCAGATCCGGCGCCCGGCGCAGCAGGGGGTGCGCCAGCAGTGCCTTGAGTTCGGAGGCAAAGGCGATGCTGCCGTCGGCCAATTCGACATAGTGGAGCGGCTTCACGCCCAGCCGGTCCCGCGCCAGGACGAGCGCCCCTGCCTCCGCGTCGTGCAGCGCGAAGGCAAACATGCCGTTCAGCCGGTCGAGCAGCCCCGCGCCCCAGGCGCGCCAGCCATGCAGCAACACCTCGGTATCGCCGACGGTGCGGAAGCGCGCGCCCCGCGCGGCGAGCTCCGCGCGCAGTTCGGCGAAATTGTAGATCTCGCCATTGTAGGTGACGCTCAGAGCGCCGTCGTGCATCGGCTGGGGCGAGCCCTCCAGATCGATGATCGACAGACGGCGGTGGCCGAGGCCGACCCCCGCCGCCGTCCAGACGCCGTCGCCGTCAGGGCCGCGATGGCTCAGCGTCGCGATCATCGCCCGGATGCGGCCCGGATCGACCGGTTTGGGCGTGCCGGGATGAAAGATTCCGGCGATTCCGCACATGGCTAAAGGCCTGCGATGCGGTCGGCGAAGGCATCCATCGGGCCGATCGCCGCGGCCAGATCCGCAATGTCGGCTCGCGCATCGCGTGCCGGGGTGACCTCTGCCGACAGATGAACCGCCACCGCTCGCGGCGAGCCACCGAACAGCCGCGTCTTCATCGTCTCGATCTTCACCCGCCGCTCGTCCGCCGTTACCGTGTCGCCGACGACGTACCACGTCGCGACGAGCCGCTCCACCGTGTGTCGGCCAGGACCGGGCGCCGTGATCCGCATCACCGCACCCCCGGCGATCGGCGTGTCGTCGCCGACCCGGATCCAGCGATCCTCCTCGCGCAGCACGCCGGTACCGAAGGCGCCGATCTTATGCCCCTCGCCTTGCGATCCGAACACCGCGACGGCGACATCGACCCCGGCGGCCCCGCGCGCATAGCGGCCGAACAGATAATGATCGGCACCGGGGTAATAGGGCTGCCATGGAGCAGTTCGGCTCAGCGGACCGCGTTGCCAGCCGATGAGGGTGGGCAGGTCGACCCTTGCCGGCAACGGCGCCGGTCGTGCGGTGGCGGCGGTCCACACCGGCCAGACCGCTGCGACTGCGACGATCAGCAGCACCGCGATCGGCGTTGCGACGATGCCGCCACGCGGCGTTGGCAGATGCGCAGGATCGAACGCTGGAGCGTCGGGAGCCCGGTCGAACCAGCGCCAGCCGATCGCCAGCACCGCCGCCATGACGAGCCCGAAGAACAGCCAGCCATAGACGATATGGTCGAAGCCGGTCGCCGTTGCGACGTCGGTCAGATGGGCGGCATAGATGGTGGCGAAGGCGCGGACACCGTTGGCCAGCACCGGCACCACCAGGCTGACCGCCAGGAAGATCGCGCGCCGCCGCCAGCGAGCGAAGCAGACGTTGGCGACCAAAGTTGCGAAGGCGATCATCGCGATCACGAATTTGGCGCCCGAGCACGCCTCCGCCACCTCAAACCAGTAGCGACCGGCATGGATCAGCACGCCGTTCGAGCTCGCCGACACCCCGAACAGGTGCAGCAGGGGCATCACCATCGCCACCGTCACCTGCTGCAGCGGCGGCTCCAGTTCCTCGCCGAACGGGACGAGGAATAGCGCATAGCCCAGCGGGAACAGCAGCCCACGCGTGACCTGCGGGCCCAGCAGGGTCACGCAGGCGCCCTGCAGCATGACAATCACGCCCAATTGGCGGGCGAAGCTAACCCCGCCCGCCTCGCCCAGCGCCCAGCAGAGCCCGCCAGAGGCGACAACCGCCAGACCGGGCCACCAGGCGACTGGGACCAGTGCGCCTAGTTCCTTGCGCCGCTGCCATACCAGCCAGGCGATGACCGGTCCGATGAACAGGCAGTGGCCGAAGGTCGTGCTGGTCCACCAGATCGTAACGAGCCGGGCAACGTCGGCGTGGAATACCAGCAGCACCGCCGCACAGGCCAGCACTAACGCCAGCGACTGCCGCCGCCAGGCGCTCGCCGCGGGCTTCGGAACGGCGGACATCGCGATCGTCATGCCGCCGCCTGCACATCGAGGCCGATCAAAGTATCCAGCGACTGCAACCTCGCCGGCCAGGCGTAGCGCGCCATTACCTGCATCCGGGCCAGCCGCCCCAGGGCCGATGCTTCGTCCTGGTGTGCGATCAGCCCCAGTACCTCCGCGGCATGGTCTTCCGCCGTATCGGCGACGCGGATCGTCCCTAGATGGTCGATGCCCTCCGCGGCGGCCGCGCTGGCGACGACGGGCCTTGCCATCGCCATCGCCTCCAGCACCTTGTTCTGGATGCCGCGGGCCAGCCTGAGCGGCGCAACGCAGACCGCCGCCGCCGCCAGCCACGGACGGACGTCATCGACCGCGCCAGTGACGATTACCGCGTCACCGGCCAAAGCACGAACGGCAGCGGTCGGCTGTCGCCCGACGACCGCGAAACGTGCCTGCGGCTCGGTGCGGCGGATGATCGGCAGGATCGCCTCGGCAAACCAGACGGCCGCCTCGACATTGGGAGGATAGTCCATCTGCCCGGTAAAGACGATCGTCGGCAGCGCGCCGTCGATCGGTCGCACGTCAGACGGATCGAAATGAGCAGCGTCGATACCGTTCTCGACGACATGCACGGCACCACGCGCTCCGCCCTGCCGAAAGAGCGCCGCCTCCGCTTCGCTGACGAACAGGCTGGCGTCGACCTGAGCGGACACGGACCGTTCGAACGCGCCGAGCAGGCGGGCTTCGCGCCGCATCAGCCAGCGCATCGGCGGGGAGCCCTGCACGGCGTATCCGGCGAACTTCGCCGAATCCACGTCGACGAAATCCATCACCGCCATCGGCGCCGTGCGGGTGTCGAGATACTGCGCCATCTGGCCGGAAAAGCAGTAGATGCGCGTGATTGGGTTGGAGGTCAGCACCTGCCTCACCGCGCGACGCATCGCTTCGCTGGCGAAGGCGGTGATCGACACTGGTCGGCCGGTCGCCAGCGCCTCTACCGCGGCGAACGCGCGCGCCTTGCCACGCCGGACGATCGTCGCGCTGGCGAGCATCGCTGCCAGATCCGCGGGCAAGTCAGCATCCGTATCGTCTTCGGCGAAAGCGACCAGATGGACCCGTGCCCGGGCGGCGAGATGGCGCAGGATGTGATAGCTGCGGATCTTGTCGCCGCGGTCGGGCGGGAACGGTGCGCGATGGGCCAGGAACAGGATGTCCATCACCCCAGCCCGCGCGCGATCCATGGGCCGATCAGATTGGCGACGGGCAGCGGCAGCCGCTTCCAGCTGCGTACCAGCAGCGCATATTTGGGGTTGAGCGGATTGACCACACGCGCCGCACCTTCCTGTCGGGTGGCATAGAGGCGCGGCACGGGTTCGAAGCCCCAATTCTTCTTGAATGCCGCCGCCCCCGTTCCCGTCTTCGAACGACCGAAGTCGAAGCGCGTGCAGCCGCGCTCGCGGGCGTGCTGCATCAATGCATAGTACATCCGGTCGTTGGCGCGCAGCGTTCGCGCTGCCGTGGTCCCGCCGCCCCAATACGGATAGACGGTGCCGTTGAGGTACAGGCTGAGGACGCTGGCGATCGGCGTGCCGCGATGGCGAACCGTCAGCACGTCGCTGTCGAGCGCTGCGGCGACCGCGCGGAACAGGCGCGCGGGAAAGACCGGCGTGCCGAGATTGCGGACCGATTCCGCGTAGACGCGATACTGGTCCGCCAGGTCGCTGGTCGCGATACCCGCCGTGACCGTGAGGTCGGCGTCGAGGCTCTTGCGCACCTCCGCCCGTTGCTTACGCGGAATGGCGAGCAGTTGCGCATCGTCGTCCGGCGCGAGATCGCGCACGAAGCCGAGGTAGCTGGCCGCATCGACCGCCCATCCTTCAGGCAGCACACCGCCGCGCAGCTCCACCGAAGGACAGCCGAGCCGGCCCGCCAGCGCCCAGGCGGCCGCCGCCAATGCCTCGCCACCCTCACCCAGCACGCCTCCATCGACGGCGAAGGCCGCGGACACCAGCGCCTTGCCGAACAATGGGGATCGCATGGCCGTCAGCGGCAGCACGCCGATTAGTGTGCCACCGGCACTTTCCGCGACCAGATAATAGGCACGCT
Organism: Pseudomonadota bacterium; assembly: GCA_023386515.1. The sequence continues at coordinate 11,479 of JAEWJQ010000274.1, forward strand.
GTCCGGTGCCGTCCGCCACCGCCCGGCTCCAGCCGCTCAGATGGAAGGGCGTCGCCCCAGCCGCCTCGCGGATGAAGGCGTCGATCCGCGCTGCTTCGCGAACGTCATACAGATCGACCGCCCGGACGGCGGGCGCCACGATCACACCGCCACCTGTGCCACCACCGCATCGACCCGCCCCCAGCGATGCCGCGCGATCAGACCGTCGAGCTTGCGCGCCATCGCGGACAGCCGCGAATAATGGCGCACCCGCGAGCGCAACGGCGCGTTCCCTACCCGCGGCTGGTCGGGATCGACCTCCCAGGGATGGAAATAGAAGACCGCCGGCTGACGCGCCGCATTGACCTGGCGCACCGCAAAATCGGTCAGGGCGGCGGGCAGCATCCGAAAAAAGCCGCCGCCAGTCGCCAGATGGCGACCAGCGATGCTGGCCACCGTCACCGGCAGTTCGATCAGGTCGCTGCCGGCAATCGGCCGAAAGGCGTATCGCGGCGCCTCCCGCCAGCCATAATGATCGTGGCGGACCGGCGCGACGCTGGACGAATAACGATAGCCCGCCGCCGCTAGTTCGGCGTGTGCCCAAGGGGTGCGCTGATCGATCGAGAAGCTTGGCGCACGATAGCCGGTTACCGCCGCGCCCCCCGCATCCTCGAGCGCCGCCTTGGCACGGGCAAGGACATTCCGAAAGGTCGCTGCGTCCATGGTGAACACGCGGCGATGATCCCACCCATGGCTGGCGATCTCATGCCCCCCGGCGACGATGCGCCGGATCAGCTGCGGATGGCGTTCCGCGACCCAGCCCAAGGTGAAGAAGGTCGCCTGCACGCCCGCTGCCGCGAACAGGTCTAGTACCGCCCCGGTGTTCGCCTCGACGCGCGAGCCGAGGCTGTCCCAGTCCGCCTTGTCGATGACCCGTTCAAAGGCGCCGACCTGGAACCATTCCTCGACGTCGACCGACAGGCCGTTGAGGACGCGATCAGGCCGCATCGTCCCACGCATTCGGATTGCGGATCGGCATGGCGGCGGTCGCGACCGCCGTCGCGGACGGCGCATCGCTGCGATCCCCCTCGACCCAGTCGACCAGCAAGGTGAGCACGCGGCGCAAGGCGGCCTCCTGCTCCTCGATCCGCGCTTCGAGAGCGGCGACACGCTGGGTCAAGGCTTCGGCACCGGCTTCGACGTGCGTCTCGGCGGCCGCTTCTGGCCCCGCCGCGTCGAGCTCCAGCCAGCGCGGGCTGCGCGGCACGAAGCGACGCACACGGTCGTCGCTGTCGTCGAGCGTAACCGGTGCGGGCTCGGTCGCCTCCTCGGCCATGTCCGGCTCGACGCGCGTCGCGCGCGGTACCGCCGTGTCGTCGAACCTGTCGCTATCTACGCCAGCGGCCGGCGCGTCCGCGGCTTCCAGTGCGAGGATCGGCAGATCGGCGTGGAGGTCGCGCAACACGTTGCCCACCACCCTGGCATCGATCAGCGTCAGATCCTCGATCGCCGCCTGCAGCATCACCCGCCCGGCGAGCAGGTTGAGCCGCCGCGGCACGCCGCCCGATCCCTGGTACAGCGCGTCGAAGGCATCCTCGGTAAAGTCGGGCCGCCCCTGCCAACCGACCAGCGACAGGCGGTGCGCGACGTAATCGGCGACCTCGCCCGGCTCCATCGGATCGAGATGGTGGATCGCGATGACCCGCTGGCGCAATTGTTCGAGCCGCGCCGAACCATGCAGGCGGTCGCGGAATTCCGGCTGGCCGAGCAGCAGGATCTGCAGCAGGGCGTGGCCCCCCGCCTGGAAGTTCGACAGCATGCGCAGCTCTTCGATCGACTCCACCGGCAGCGCCTGTACCTCGTCGACGATCAGCAACGTGCGGCGGCCAGAGCGGGCCACCGCATGCAGGCCGCGCTCGATCGCGGTGAGCAGCTGTGCCTTGGTAAGTCCGGCCGGATCGACACCCAGCCCGCCGGCGACGATGCGCAGCAGGTCGTCCGCCTGGATCGCGGTCGAGACGATCGTTACGACATTGAGCGCCGCGGGGTCGAGTTGCTCGGTCAGATGGCCGACCAAGGTCGTCTTGCCGGCGCCGACATCGCCGGTGACCACGATGAACCCCTCGCCTTGCGTCAGGCCGTAACCCAGATAGGCCATCGCCTTCCGATGCGTCGCCGTCTCATACCAGAAGCGCGCATCCGGCGTTAGCTGGAAGGGGCGCCCCGTCAGGCCGAAATGTTCCTCGTACATGCCTGCCCCCGATCAGAACGAATAGCGCGCGGCGACCTGCGCCTGCGCGGACCATTGGGTGTCCAGCGCCGGCAGATCGAAGGCATAGAGCCCCGCCGTCGCGCTGGTGGTGATCCGGCCGAAGCTGCGACCGTAGCTGGTGGTCGCGCCATAGGACCAGACGCCGGCGTTGCGGACCACGCCCGGCTCGTAATAATTGACGAAGACGTTGGCGTCGATGTTCGACACCGCGGTCAGCGTGCGGTTCCAGAACAGCTGGCCGTAGACGCTCTGATCCTCGATCCCATAGAGGGTCACGCCCTGCACGGTGTCGGGATCGTAGAGCTTGCGATTGGCATAGCCGACGCCGCCGCCCCAGGTCGATCGGCCGCGGGTCGCGGACACCACCGCATCGACGCCGCGGGCGCGATAGCTGGCGGTGGTGATCGACTGGAAGACGTCGTTCAGGCAGCCGCCCGGCGTCGACCCGCGGGTCGAGAAAATGCAGCCGTTATATTGCTGCGTGAATGCATCGCGGGCGGAGATGAAGCTGGTCGGCAGATTGGACAGACCGGTGCGCAGCTGCTGACCGAAGGTCGTCACCGAATCGTAGACGTCGGCGGCGAAGCCGACATGTTCCGACGCCTGATAGGTCATCAGGCCGGTGTAGCTGACGGACCCATAGCGTTTGCCGACGTGCGCTTCCGCCGACAGGCGGCGGTTCGGCCGCCACACGACGCCGGCGTCATAATAGACGCCGTCGGTGCGATAGGCGATGCGGCGCGGCGAGCTATCGTCGGTGACGTAGCGGCCAGCCCCATCCAGTGCCGGGGCGCCGGGCGAGGTAAACAGCGGCGAGCGCTCGCTCGTCTCGATCTTCTCGTAGCCGACGCCGGCGGTCAGCGCGACATAGGGCGACACCGGCGCCAGTACGTCGCCGCGCACCCGCCAGGAGTCGTAACGCGCGTCCAGCTGGCCCGCATCCTCGCGCTGCCAGCCGCCGCTCAGCGTCGCACCGATCGGGGCGACGTCGCCAGGCTTGACCGCCACGGCGACGCCGGCAACCTGCCCGAAACTGTCGTCGTAATAGTCGAGCCGTGGCGACCCTGCCGGAATGCCCGTGTAGGTCGGCACCTTAACCTTGGTATAGCCTGCCATGTAGCTGGCCACGATGCTCGCCGGTCCGGCGTGGGTCGCGTAACTGGGGCCGCCGTAGACGGCGTAGATCTGGCTGACGTTGGCGTCGTTCGCGGTGATCACGCCGGGCGCGGCACCGCGAATGTCGGAGCGCGTCCGCGTTGCCAGGCCACCCGCCTCAAGGCTCAGGCCGCGGGCGAGCTGGGCCGAGACGCGGGCCAGGCCGTATTGGACATCGTCGTCGCCGACATTCTTGTCCCAGGAAAAGCGGCGCTCGTAGCGATACGACAATTGCCCGGCGACCCGCTGACCGGTCGAGGCGACATCGACGCCGGCGGCAAGGCTGGAATAGGTCAGCGTATCGTCGTTGGTGAGGTCCGAGACGAGCACCTGCCCGATCTCGATATAGGGGGTGACCGCGACGCGGCCGCGCTGTTGCGCCTCGGCGCTTCCCGCGACCCCGAGCGACGCGACGCCGCCGAGCAGAAGGAGGCGGATCACTTGCCGATCTCCTGGCCGTAATAGGTGCCGAAGCGCTGCGCGCCGGGCACGAAGGACATGGCGTTGAGTACGAGCGCGATATGGTCGCAGGCGTCGAGCCGCTGCACCGCCTGCTTCAGTTCGCTTTCGGGCGTATGGTCGGCGCGCACCACCAGCATGACCTGCCCGACCAGCATCGCCAGCACCGCGGCGGGCGCCGCGGCGAGCGCCGGCGGCGAGTCGAACACGACGATGCGTCGCGGGTTCGCTTCCAGCAGCCGCGCGATCACCGCGCGTGTCCGGTTCGATGCGAGCAATTCGGTGTCGGTCGCGGTGCGCGTACCCGCCGGCAGGATCGACAGGCCGCCGACATCGGTGCGGATCACGAGCTGTTCGACGTCGAGGTCGCCATCCGTCAGGGCATCGAGCAGGCCCGGCGTCTCGGCCAGACCGAGTTGCGCCAGCACGTCGGGCTTGGCGAAATCGGCGTCGACCAGCAACACCTCGGTATCGCGCTCCGCCGCCATCGACAGCGCCAGATTGATCGCGCTGAACGTCTTGCCGTCGCCGGGACGCGCCGAGCAGACCAGCACCGTCCGCGCCTTGTCCAGCTGACCATCGCGGGCGATGCGCTCGCGCGTGATCAGCAGCTGCCGCTTGATCAGCCGGAACTCCTCGGCGAGCGGACCGACCGGGGCTCCGGGCACGATCATTCCCGCCTCGGCCAGCAGGCCGCGATCGATCGCAGCAATATCGGAAAGCTCAGGCGTTTCGTAGAAATCGTCGGGCAGCTCGTGCCCAACCGGCGCGCGCAGTTCCTCCGGGATGGCCAGCAGCGTCGGCGAGCCGAGGTCTTCCGCCATCGCCGGCTCGACCGGCAGCGGCTCGACCGGCAGCGGCTCGACCGGTGGCGCGGGAACGGCTTTTAGCGCCTCCGCCGCGACGGGTTGCCGCGCCCGGAGGTGCGAGCCGAAATCGTAGACCTGCGCCGCCCGTTCGAGCAGCGAACCGGATCGCGAGGACGGGTTGGGAGTGGGTGTCGCCATAAGGATTCAGGCCGCCATGCCGCGTTGCAGGACTTCGACGCACAGCAGCAGGACAAAGGCGCCCGCCAAGCCGGCCGTTCCGCCAAGGAACAGCTTCAGCCGCTTCGCGCGCAAGTCTGACTGGGTGCGTGTCACCACTTCGCCGATCGATCCGATGACGCTCATCCCGGTCGCCTTCTCGAGCTGGGCGGAGGTGGCGAAGGTCGCGCGTAATTGCCCCATCAGGAACGCCGCGCCGACGCCAGCGGCAAGACCCGCGACCAGCACGCCGGTCAGCAGCAGCATGCGATTGGGCGCGGTCGGCGTCCGCGGCATGGTCGGCGGATCGATGACGGAGAATTTGACGCTGTCGGTCTGAGTCTGCGCCTGACCGCGCATCGCGATCTGCTGACGCTGGGCGAGCAGCTGGTCGTATTGGTCCTTCAGCACCTGATAGTCGCGGTCGATCTGGCCCTGCTGCGCCGCCACCTCCGGATCGCCGGCCAGCTTGGCGTTGAGCTGATCGAGATCGCTCTGCAACTGCGCCTTGCGCATCCGCAGCGAGGCAACCGTCGACTGCTTGTCCGCGATCATCGATTGCAGCGACAGATAGAGCGGGTTGGGCGTGCCGCCGCCCGCCGCGCCGGCCGGCTCACCGCGCGCCGCGGCCTGCGCCGAGGCGAGT